>LUZZ01000105.1 GCA_001603845.1 Syntrophobacterales bacterium Delta_01
GAATATAAACCCCTACTTATTTCATGACAAGGAAAGCCTGTGCTATTATAAACATTTTAAACCTCCAGTTTTGCCGGAAACCGCCCGGCATCCGAGGCCATTGCGGGTGGAGGTACGAATTTTCCCCGATACGCATGAGAGCGCGATGCAACAATTCCGAAAAGCCCGGCTGCACTTCCCTGAAATCGAGCTGTTCATCCGGATGCCCTCCGGACTCGTCGCGTTGGACGAAAACTCCGGTGCGTGGCCCCTGCCGCCGGGTCCGGCGCCGGAAAACACGGGACTCTCCTACGGTCCCTATCTGCGGGCGGTCGCCGGATATTTTTCGGCAAAGTCCTCCAAAAGGCTGAAGGACCTGCTGGCGGCCCACAGCGGTGAAATTCCCGGTGCTCCCACCGCCGTGCGCCTGGTAAGCGAAAAGCACGGCGCCCTGTACAGCGTCTCCCGCCTCCAGGTGTTCTTCGAAAACCGCGAGACGGCGCCCGCCTCGCTCGATTTTGCGATCAACACCGCTTTTCTGCCCGAACAGCAGGCGTTTCTGGCGGTCGAATACCGCCTGCTCAAACAGCTCGACCAGCGATTTCACCCGGAGAGCCTGCCGCGTCCCCTCCTGTTCGGAAAAACCGGGATGGAAACGGGGGGCACCCGGCGGAAAATCTCGCTTTTTGCCTGCCGCTGGTTCGATAATCACCATGAATTTCATCTCGCTCCCGCGGACGGCGGGCTGGGACTCCGGGTGTGGAAGCCGGGAGAAGACGCCCTGTTCCTCGGCCCCGCGCAAACCGACCAACTCTACCGGCAGGCGGCCGGGATACTGACCGACCTCCTGGACACGCACTCCTTCCGGCAGATTTATCCCTGGCACCACGGGGCGGGAGATTTCGTGGTGGACGAAAGCCGCGACCCGGTGAGCGTGTGCCTGGTCACCGCCAGGAGCTACCGCGCGATCCTGGCCCCCCAGGCCGCCAGGAACAAGCTGCTCGGATCTCTGCACTTCTTTGCCAACCTGGGCATCCGGATGCGCATGGACAGGTTGGACGGGACGGGCCCGCTGGCCTGGGCGGGGCCGGAATGCCTGCCCGGAATCGTCCGGGGATTTGCCCGGTCGTGGAAAAACAAGGTGGCCGAAGACATCGCCCTGCCGCCGGCACCTGATATCTTCGCTTTTATCCTGAGCTTTTCTTTCGAAGAGCAGCTCGCCTTCGTCGAAGCCGTAGCCACGGACGGGGAAGTCGAATCGGGAGAGGCGGATTTTATGGGGCCGCACCTGCCTGCCCATATTCGCGAACTCTGCTCGGCCCTCCGGGCTTTTCTGGACGACGAGGCGAAATGAGTTCTTTTCGAGCGACAGGAGAATGAAATGGCGGACCTCCCCCCCGTAGATTATTCGATGCTGGACTGCCCCGAAGTACTCCATAACCTTTTCCATCCGAGACGCGAGTGGAAATCCGACGAAAGGGGCCGCGCCACGGATATTTCCATACCGGTTGAAAACGACGTTTTCATCGGCGCCCGGTTCCATCCGGCCGGCAAAACCGCTTCCAACATCCTGTTTTTCCACGGAAACGGCGAAATCGTATCCGACTACGACGATTTCGGGCCGCTTTATAACCGGATGGGCATCAATTTTTTGCCGGTGGATTACCGGGGCTACGGCCGGTCGGGAGGGACCCCGAGCGTCAGTGCCATGATGCGCGACTGCCACGCCATTTTCGATTTTACCCGCAAATGGCTGAAGGATAACGAATACTCCGGCCCGCTCATCGTCATGGGAAGGTCGCTCGGCAGTGCTCCCGCCCTGGAACTGGCCTGGAAATGGCAGGAAGAACTCGACGGCCTTATCGTCGAAAGCGGCTTCGCCTTTGCCGAACCGCTGCTCCAGCTTCTGGGAGTGGACCCCGGAAGGCTTGGCTTCGTCGAACGGGAAGGGTTCCGAAACCTGGACAAGATAAAAGATTTCCGCAAGCCGGTGCTGATCATCCACTCCGAATGGGACCAGATCATACCGTTTTCCGATGCCCGCGCCTTCTATGAAGCGTCCCGATCTCCCGACAAGCTGCTTCTCAAAATACACGACGCCGGCCACAACGACATTTTCACGAAAGGTTTTACGGAATACATGGCGGCCGTTAAATCTTTCGCCGAACGCGTGAAGCCGGCCGGCGACAAGTAAGCGGTCATCTCCCGGCGTAGTTTTCCAGAAGGGCGGCGAAAAGCCGCACGCCGCAGTCCAGGGCCGATTCGTCGAAGTCGAACCAGGGGGAATGGAGCCCCGGGCCGGATTCGGCCTGCGGGTCGCGGCACCCGATCCTGATGAGGACCGCCGGCCACCGGCCGGCGAAATAAGCGAAGTCTTCGGCGCCCATCCGGGGTCGTTCCGTGCGGACGTTTTGTTCTCCCAGGATGTCGGCGGCCGTGCGCCTGGCGAATCGGACCACCTCGGGGTCGTTTACCAGCATCGGATAGCCGTCTATCACCGAAAAATCGCACGACACCCCGTGCGCCTTCTCCGCGCCCTCGACCAGTTCCTGCAGCCTCTGGAATATGACCTCTCGCACCTTGGGGCGCAGAGTCCTGACCGTGCCCTCCAGGACCGCTTCCTCCGGAATGACGTTTCGGGCCGTCCCGGCGTTGAATTTTCCTATGGTGACCACCGCGCTGTCCAGGGGCGACACCCCGCGGCTGACGATAAACTGGATCTGGGTGACCAGGTGGGCGGCGGCCACCACCGGGTCGATGCAAAGGTGCGGCTGCGCTCCGTGCCCGCCCTTCCCGGTCAACTTGATCACGATGACATCCGAAGACGCGTTGCTGATATCGGACGCAATGCCCACCTGCCCCGCCGGGACCTCCGGGTGCACGTGGCCGGCGAAAATCGCGTCCACCTTCTCCCCGTCGAAGGCGCCCGAGTTGAGCATCGCCCGCGCTCCGGCCCCGCTTTCCTCCGCCGGCTGGAAGATGAAGAGCACCCTGCCCGCTCCCCGGTCCCTCCACCCGGAATCCATGAGAAACCTGGCCGTTCCGAGCGCCATCGCGGTGTGGCCGTCGTGCCCGCAGGCGTGCATCACCCCCGGATGCCTGGACCGGTAAGGCACATCGGTTTTTTCATCGATGGGCAGGGCGTCGATGTCCGCCCGCAGGGCGACCGTGGGGCCGGGCTTCGCCGCCTCAACGGCCGCGACGACCCCGGTGCCCCCCACCCCGGTGCGGCAGCTGATCCCCAGCCCGCCGAGAACTTCGGCGATTTTTGCCGCCGTCTTTTCTTCCCGGTAAGCCAGTTCGGGATATTGATGAAAATGCCGCCGAAGCTCGACCAGCCAGGAATGAAACGGAAGGACGCAAGAATTCGACAAGGCAACGCTCCGTTCTGGATGTCTGGATACTCGTCACTGGATGCTTGATGCCGGATGCTCGATACCCGTTGCCGGATACCGGCTGCCCGCCGCTGAATGCTAGCGCTAATTGCGCATACCGGCAACCGGTAACCGGGCAACCCGCACCTGAAAAAAAACCCGCCTTCACCAAGTGAAAGGCGGGTTTTTAACTGGATCACGGACAGCGACAGGGAAGCGGACGGGATCTTTCTGAGGGTCCCATCGTTTCCCGCGTCCGATGTTTTTTCTTTATTGAGGAATATTTCCGTGTTTCTTGGGCGGAAGCGCCTGCCTTTTGTTGGCGATGACTTCAAAAGCCTCGATCAGCCGCGCGCGGGACTCGGAAGGCATGATCACACCGTCGATATACCCGCGGGAGGCCGCGATATATGGATTATAAAGAGCCGTACGATAATTATCGATCACTTCCTTGCGCTTGGCAACCGGGTCCTCGGATTCCTTGATTTCGCGGCGGAAAATGACGTTTGCCGCGCCCTCGGCGCCCATGACCGCGATTTCGGCCGTCGGCCAGGCAAAGGCGAAATCCGCCCGCAGGTCGCTCGAACACATCGCCAGGTAGGACCCGCCGTAGTCTTTGCGCGTGGTCAGCGTGATCTTGGGCACGGTGGCTTCGGAGTAGCACCACAGCAGCTTGGCGCCGTGCCGGATGATGCCGCCCCACTCCTGCTGACTGCCGGGAAGGTATCCGGGAACGTCGGCAAGGGTCAGCATGGGGATATTGAAGCAGTCGCAGGTACGGATGAACCGGGTCGCCTTGTCGGAGGAATCGATGTCCAGGCAGCCGGCCAGGACTTTGGGCTGGTTGGCGATGATGCCGATGGTCTTTCCGCCCAGGCGCGCATAGCCCACGATCATGTTCTGAGCGAAATGCTGGTGCACTTCCAGGAAGTCGCCGTTGTCCACGATGGCCCGGATGACCTCTTTCATGTCATAAGCGCCCATCGAGCTGTCGGGGATGATGACGTCCAGCTCGGGGCAAAGCCTGTTGCGGTCGTCTCCGGTCTCGACGTATGGAGGATCTTCCATGTTGTTGTCGGGGAAAAAGCTGAGCAGGCGCTTGATCTGCTCGATGCAGTCGGCATCGCTTTCAGCCGCAAACTGCGCCACGCCGCTTTTGGTGTTGTGGGTCATGGCGCCGCCGAGATCTTCCTGCGTGATGACTTCACCCAGCACCGACTTGATGACGTCGGGGCCGGTAATGAACATCAGGCCGGTGCCCTTCACCATGTAGATGAAATCGGTCATGGCGGGAGAATACACGGCTCCACCGGCGCAGGGGCCCATGATGGCCGAAATCTGGGGAACGACGCCCGAGGCGATGGCATTGCGGTAGAAAATCTGGCCGTATCCGGACAGCGAATCGACGCCTTCCTGGATGCGGGCGCCGCCCGAGTCGCAGAAACCGACGCAGGGCTTGCCGGCGCGCAGAGCGAGGTCCTGGACCTTGGTGATCTTCTTGGCGTGCATTTCACCGAGGCTTCCGGCGCGGGCAGTGAAATCTTGTGCAAACGCAAACACCTGGCGGCCGTTGACATTGCCGAATCCGGAAATGACACCATCGGCGGGGATATCGACTTTGTCGATTCCGAACAAAGTCCCCCTGTGCTTCATGAACATGTCGAGTTCCCTGAAGGTGCCGGGATCGAAGAAGAGATTTATGCGATCACGGGCGGTCATCTTGCCGCGCTCGAGCTG
>LUZZ01000106.1 GCA_001603845.1 Syntrophobacterales bacterium Delta_01
ACCTGGAGCAGGGTCCTCTTTTCGGGGTTCATGGTGGTTTCCCAGAGCTGTTCCGGGTTCATTTCACCAAGACCTTTGTACCGCTGGATGGTCGTGCCCTTGCGGGCCTCGTCCATGAGGTGCTGGAAAAACTCCCGCGGATTGTCGAACTTCGTCTCGTTGTCCTTGTCCTTCACGACATACGGGGTCTGGTGCAGGGACGCGAGCTGCCGGTAGAGCGAGAGCAGCTTGCGGAATTCGATCGAGGTCAGGAAATCGTAGGTCAGCCGAAGCTTTTTCTGGCCGTTCGAGGGTTCCATAACGTCCATGTCGTAGCCCCGGTTTTCTTCCTCCATTTCGATGGAGACCACTTCGTAGCCCAGCTCGATGAGCTTGCGCCTCAGTACCGAGGCGCACTCTTCCTGGTCGACCTGGTCCAGGTTATTTTCATCGAAAATGCGGATGATGCCCTCCAGGAGCTTCCTGGAAATTCCCTTCTGCGCCTGGCGTTCCAGCCAGTCCTCGTAGCGCGAGAAGGTCTTCGAGAGCTGGACGAGCTGCCCGGAAGGCAGCGGATCACTCACGCCGGCCAGGAAGACCTGTTTTTTGTCGGTGGCGCGCCGGAGCAGGAAGGCGTTCAGCCCGTCGTCGTCTTTGAGGTACACTTCGCTTTTGCCCACCGCCAGCCGGTAGAGCGGAGGCTGCGCGATGTAGAGGTGCCCGCGTTCGATGAGTTCGGGCATCATCCGGAAAAAGAAGGTGAGCAGCAGCGTGCGGATGTGGGCGCCGTCCACGTCGGCATCGGTCATGATGATCGTTTTGTAGTACCGGAGCTTGTCCGGGTTGTACTCTTCCTTGCCGATCCCCGTGCCCAGGGCGGAAATCATGTTCCGGATTTCCTGGTTTTCCAGCATCTTGTCGAAGCGTGATTTCTCGACGTTCAAGATCTTGCCCCGCAGAGGCAAAATGGCCTGGAAGGCCCGGTTTCTGCCCTGCTTGGCCGAACCGCCTGCCGAATCCCCCTCCACGATGAATATCTCGCTCTTTTCCGGGTCCCGTTCCTGGCAGTCGGCCAGCTTTCCGGGAAGCGAGTGGTCGGAGAGCACCCCCTTGCGCCGGGTGAGTTCCTTGGCGCGCCGGGCGGCCTCGCGCGCCCTGGCCGCCTCCAGCACCTTGTCCAGGATGGCCCGGATGATCTTGGGGTTCTCCTCGAAGTAGGCCATCAGCTTTTCGTAGACCAGGTTTTCGACCAGGCCCTTCACTTCGCTGTTGCCCAGCTTGGTCTTGGTCTGACCTTCGAACTGGGGCTGCGAGATCTTGATGCTCACCACCGCCGTGAGCCCCTCGCGCACGTCGTCTCCGATCATCTTTTCCAGCTCGGGGGCCTTGATGGTCTTGTTCTGCACCGCGTACTGCTTGATCGAACGGGTGAGCCCCGCCTTGAAACCCACCAGGTGCGTTCCGCCTTCCTTGGTGTTAATATTATTGGCGAAAGTGAATATTTTTTCGTTATAGGTCAGGTTGTACTGGATGGCGATCCCGATGGAAATGCCCTGTTTTTCGCCCGAGATGTTGATGACCTCCGGGAAGATGGGCTCTTTGTTCTTGTTCAGGTATTCGACAAACGTGGTGAGCCCGCCTTCGTAGAAAAATAATTTTTCCTTCGGAATGCGCTCGTCGGAGATTTCGATGCGCACGCCGCTGTTGAGGAAGGCCAGTTCCCGCAGCCGTTCGGCCAGCACGTCGAAGCTGATCTCGGTGTCTTCGAAAATTTCGGGATCGGGCTGAAAGGTGACCCGCGTGCCGCGTTTGGTGGTTTCGCCCTTGGGCGTCAGGGGCGTCACGGCCACGCCGCGTTCGTACTTCTGGTAGTAGATTTTGCCGTCGCGGCGGATTTCCACTTCCAGGTACTCGCTGAGGGCGTTCACCACCGACACGCCCACGCCGTGGAGGCCGCCCGACACCTTGTAGGTGGAATCGTCGAACTTGCCGCCGGCGTGCAGCTTGGTCATGACCACGGTCACCGCGGGCAGGTTTTCCTTTTCGTGGAGATCTACAGGAATGCCGCGCCCGTTGTCATCGACGGTGACCGAACCGTCCAGGTGGATTTGGACCCGGATGTGGTTGCAGTAACCGGCCAGGGCTTCGTCGATGCTGTTGTCCACCACTTCGTAGACCAGGTGGTGGAGCCCTTCGGTAGAGACGTTTCCTATGTACATGGAGGGCCGCACGCGGACCGCGCTCAGTCCTTCCAGCACCGTTATCTGCTGTGCGGTATACTCGTCCGGGGGAATTTCGGGCAATATGTTGGCATCCTGCATAAAGGGCCTGTCCTGTCTCGCTGTTGAGGTGCATGGAGCGAAATTGCGAAACCTAGTCCGTTTCGCAGTGATAAGGTCTTGGAAGCCTTATAAAATCGTATAATTATACCAATTTTTGCCTTCTTTTTCAATGCAATTCGGTTCTGTGGGGTCTCGCCGGCGGAGGTTTCGCGTGAAGGCTCCGGAAAAAATCGCCTAATTTTGAATTATAACCTGAAGGGGAGGACTTGGCATGAAAGTTAAATTTTTGGGCGTGGGGGAAGCCTTCGACGAGACCCTGCCCAATACCTCCATACTGGTGCGGTCGGACGCGCAAACCACACCGGCGGAAGCCGGAGGCAGCGGTTCGATACTCCTGGACTGCGGGTTCACCGCGCCGCCGCAGTTCTGGAAAAACTTTCCCGACCCGGACTTCCTGGACGCCCTGTGGATATCCCATTTCCACGGGGACCATTTTTTCGGCATCCCCGCCCTGCTTACCCGGTTCTGGGAATCGGGGCGCCGGAGGCCCTTCCTGATCGCCGGGCAGGAGGGAGTGGAAGAGGCGGTTCCCGCCGTGGTAAGGCTCGCCTATCCGTCGATTTTGGAAAAATTCGCCTTCGAGCTGCGCTTTCTCGCCGTCCGGCCCGGGGAAACGGCCCGTGCGGCGGGGATGTCTCTGCGCTGCGCCCAGACCGGACACTCTCAAAAAGACATGGCCCTGCGGCTGGATGAGGGCGACAAGTCGGTTTTCTACAGCGGCGACGGCCCTCCGACGGACGCCACGCTCGACCTCGCCCGGGGATGCGGCCTGGTGGTCCACGAAGCGTTCCGCCTGGACCGCGAGATCGGCGGGCACGGGAATATTGCGGGATGCGTCGATTTCGCGCGCAAGGCGCGGGCGGGCGCCCTGGCGGTGGTCCACGTCCAGCGAGACGAGAGAAGGCAGCGGCAACGGGAGATCCGGGATTTTTTGGGAAGCGTGCGGGACCTCCGGGCCTTCATGCCCGAACCGGGAGAGGAATTCGAGGTGTAGGCCTCAAAAGCGCGGGGGCGCTTCGCCCCCGCCAATGTTGTTGACTTTAAGCTCCTCCCCCTTTGATGGGGGAGGGGAGTTCATGGAGCGTCGCTCCTAAAGTCAACAGCATTGCCGCTCCTCCACGCCGCTTCACGGTTCTGCCGGTTCCCAGGCCGGAGCTTAGGAACCAGCGGACCGGCAACCCGTAACCGGCTACGTTCTCTTGCGAAGCAGGATCTCGCTGCTGCCGGGTTTTACCAGGTCTTCCAGGGCGGCCACCCACGTGAAACCCAGGCGGTCGTAGAACTTCTGCGCGTCCAGGTTGGACGACGACACGCTCACCCAGATGTTGCGCTCCGCGGGGTACCGGTCGCGGATCCAGTCGATCACGCGGCGGCCGATCCCCTTGCCGCGGGAGCCGTCGAACAGGGCGATCAGTTCGATAAACGGCCCGAAAAGCCAGGGAAACCTTATCGCCAAAACTCCCGAGAGGTTGCCGGACACAGAGATGGCGTAGCGGCTGAGTGCGCAGTCGGAGTGCAGAAGGTAGTGGGCAAAGTCGAGCGGCCGGTAGCCGAGCGAGCGCCACGGGTCCATCCCGGCCAGCTCGCAGCTTATTTTGCGGACATCGCCACGCTTGAGGGGCTCGATGACCGGAATCGGCCGTGAGTTCGTTTCCTCCGGTTTTCCCATGAAGTTTTCCCTTTTGCCCGGCCCCCCTTACAGGAAGTACGGCAGCCGGACGGTATATCGATAAAAGTCTCCCCCGCAGGAGAAAAAATGAACACGCCGGGGCGGAAATCAAGGCCCGGCGGCCTTATAGTTCCTGACATCCGCCGGGACGGCGCAAAAACCGGAGGCCGGTTTCGCGAATTTTTCCACCCGAGGGCGGGTTGCCGGCCCGACGGGGTCGTCCGGTGCCGTTTTGCGAAAACAGGTTGTGGAAACTGAGACGGGGAGTATAAAGTATAGAATTTGACAGTGGGGAAACAGGCTGAACCGAGGAGAAGGCTCATGAGATACCGTTCCGAAATATTTATGGTGGCGATCCTACTCGTTCTGTCCATGGTTTGTGCCTCGCCGAGTCGGGCGCAGGGACCGATGCAGGTTGCCGTAAGCATTGTTCCCCAAAAGTATTTCGTCGAAAAAATCGGCGGCCCCCTGGTACAGGTCGAGGTGATGGTGCCGCCGGGCTCCGCCCCCGAGCAGTACGAACCCAAGCCCAGGCAGATGGAGGCCATCGGGCGGGCCAGGCTCTATTTCGCCTGCGGCGTTCCCTTCGAAACCGTATGGCTTCCGAAGATCGCTTCGGCAAACCCGCACATGCTGGTGGTGCATACCGATAAGGACATACGCAAGCGGACGATGGAGGCCCATTCGCATCACGAACACGGCGAATCCGGAAAAGAAGAGCACCACCATCACGAGGGGGAGATGAAAGACCCCCACGTCTGGCTTTCCCCGCCCCTGGTGATGCTCCAGGCGCGGTCCATCTTCGAGGCCCTCTGGGTGGCCGACCCGCAAAACCGCAAGGAGTATGAGACCAATTACTCGAAATTCGTCGGGGAACTGGCGGACCTCGATGCCTCGATCCTCAAAATCCTGGCCCCCTCGGGCGAACCGCGCCCGTTCATGGTCTTTCACCCCGCGTGGGGATATTTCGCCGAAGCCTACGGGCTGAAACAAATCCCGGTCGAAGTGGAGGGCAAGGAGCCGCGGGCGAAGGACCTGGACGCCTTCATCAAGCTTGCCCGCCGGCTCGGCATAAAAACCATTTTCGTGCAGCCCGAGTTTTCCCCCAAGAGCGCCCGGACGATTGCCGACGCGGTGGGCGCGACAGTGGTGGAAGCGGACGTCCTGGCCCCGGACTGGGCAGACAATCTGCGCCGGGTCGCCGGCAGTTTCGCCGAAGCTCTGAAGCACTGAAAGGAAAGACGACGTGTCCGCCGCAATTGAAATCCGCGACCTGTCTTTCTACTACAACGGCTACCCGGTGCTGCTCGACGTCAACCTCAACGTCGAAGAAAAGGACTTTTTGGCCATCATCGGGCCGAACGGCAGCGGTAAGACCACCCTGCTGAAGATCGTCCTGGGGATTTTACGGCCGCGCAAGGGGACGGTGAAGATTTTCGGCAGGGAGCCGGCCCAATCCGCCGGGCTGACCGGCTACGTGCCGCAGGACACGGGGACGAACAAAGGTTTTCCGATCTCGGTGGCGGATGTGACCCTCATGGGCAGGCTGGGACGCTCCGGCAGGAAAGCCCGCTACACGGAGGAAGACCACGCGGCGGCCCGCCGGGTGCTCGAAAAGGTGGGGATGTGGGACTACCGCGACCGGCCGATCGGAAAGCTCTCCGGGGGCCAGAGGCAGCGGGTCTACATCGCCCGCGCCCTTGCCGCCGAACCCCGGATACTGGTCATGGACGAACCCACGGCCAGCGTGGATACGCAGTTTCAAACCGACCTGTATGATTTTTTGAAAGAGCTCAACGAGACCAAGACCATCGTGGTGGTCAGCCACGACATGAGTGTGCTGTCGGCATACATCAAGTCGGTGGCCTGCCTCAACCAGAGGCTCTATCACCATGACAGTTCGGAGTTGACCCAGGACATGCTGGATGCGGCCTACCACTGCCCCGTAGACCTGATAGCCCACGGCGTGCCCCACCGGGTGCTGCGGAAACACGACCATGAAAAATAGCCGGTGAACGCGCTGCCGAGTCGGCAGGGCGGATGGGGAAACCCCTGCCTCCCGCCTGCCGGTGTTGCGTTTACCTTTTGCCCGTTGAACCAGTAACTTTTGCCGTATTTGAAACGATGCTCGAAGCTTTTCAATCCGAATTCATGCAACACGCCCTCCTGGCCGGGCTGCTCACCAGCGTGGCCTGCGGGATCATCGGCACCCTGGTGGTGGTCAACCGGATTGTGTTCATTTCCGGAGGGATCGCCCACGCCGCCTACGGGGGTATCGGACTCGCCTTCTTTTTCGGGTTTTCCCCCCTGGCCGGAGCGGCCGGTTTCGCCATGATCATCGCCATGATCATGGCCTTCGTGACGTTCAAAAACAAGCAGCGGGCCGACACCGTGATCGGGGTGCTATGGGCGGTGGGCATGGCCTTGGGAATCATCCTCACCGACCTCACCCCCGGCTACAACGCGGACCTTTTGAGTTTCCTTTTCGGCAGTATCCTGGCCGTTCCGCGTTCCGACCTGGTGATGATGGTGGTGGTGGACGCCCTGGTGGTGCTCACTGTCATCAGCCTGTACAACAGCTTCCTGGCCATGTCCTTCGACGAGGAATTCGCGCGGGCGATGGGAATCCGGGTCGGCCCCTTGTACTACGTGCTGCTCGCCATGATCGCTCTTTCGGTAATAATGCTGATCCGCCTGGTAGGGTTGATCCTGGTCATCGCCCTGCTGTCCATTCCGCCCTTCATCGCCGAAAAATTCTGCCGGTCCCTCAAGGCCATGATGGGGCTTTCCATCCTGTTGAACTTTATCTTCACCTTTCTGGGGCTCTGGCTGTCCTACGCCTTCAACCTCACCTCCGGCGCAGCGATTATCATGGTGGCCGCCGCGTTCTTCTTCGCATTGCTTCTCTACGGACACGTCAAAAACCTGGTTGCGCGCAATGGAGTGTGATCCGTGGGGCAGGGGAACGCCCGGGGGGAAAGGTTCGTTGCGAAGCCGCGAAGATTAACGGCTTATAGCGGAAGCGGGCAAAGGGCCAAGGCACCGCATTCCCGCCCGGAAGCGCCGCGGGAATGACGCTTTTGCTTTAGGTGGTGAAGTCCCGTCTTCGGGCGGCAACCCGCACCTACCCGGCCAGCATGCTCTTTACACCGGCCAGGTTTTTAACCAGGTCGGCCTGGAGGTGTTCGGTCATTTTGCGGGTGATTCCCAGGCTCTTGAACACCGGATCGTGGTCGGGGTCCACGGGCGGGCGGCTCGGGCTGTCTTTCTTGACGACGATGGCGCCAGTCAGTTCGTTCGCCACGTAGACCATCGAGGCGACCTGGTAGAACCGGCCCGCCCTTTCCGGGTCGTGGTGGTGCTCGATGGCGGCGGTGATCTCGCCGGGAAACTTCCAGTTGCGCCCGATGATGCCGCCCAGTTCCTGGTGGTCGATTCCCAGGGCCCTTTGCTCCACTTTCACCAGGCGGCTCTCGCCCCTTATCTGGCGGAGGGTGGAGTGCAGGTAGATCTTGGCGTAAATGTTGAGCACCGTCTTTCCGATATCGTGGAGCAGGGCGGCAGTATAAATGGTGAGGATCTTCCGGTTGCTCAGGCGGCGGCACAGAATTTCCGCCATGATGGCCGTCGCCGCCGAGTGCTCCCAGAGCTCCTTTTCGTCCCGCCCCGCCCCGCCCCGCTCGAAATACCGGGAGGCGCAGGCGGCCACGATCACCTGTACCAGTCTCTTGCTCCCCAGCAGGAGTATGGCGTCTCTCAGCGAGTTTATTTCGAACCGCCGGCCGAAGTAGGCCGACTGGGCCAGGCGCAGAATCCTGGCGGCGATTGCCTGGTCGTACTTGATGACCTCTTCGATTTCGGTGATGAGCGCGTCCCGTTTGATCAGAGCGGTGACCTTCCACGCGATATCGGGAAACGGGGGAAGCTTTTCCGCCGCCGCCACGATGTCTTTTACGAGTAGTTCGTAGTGGATCTCGTTTACTTCGTTGCCGCTCAGTTCTCGAATCATTGTTCCCGCCTCGCGCCCCGCCTTGAAATGGGCGCACGCACCTCTCGCGCAAGGATGGTTGGTTCAGTCGATTACGGTCCGGAAGGAAAAGGAAGGGTCTCCAAATAGAGAGGACCTCCCGTCGGATGCCTGCACGGAAGGCGTTCACCCTCTGCCCGGCGGCCCTGCTGCCATATCCTTTCGGACTTAGGCCAGCGGCTTTGCGTCCCGCCCTTTCGGCCAGTTTGCCTTTATCGAGCTCTCGGGTCGAAGGCATCCCCTTTAGTAAGAAACATACCGGATGCCCATCACTGTAGTCGGCAAAATGGGAAAAAAACTTCAGAAGAATTTTAAGGAATTTTCGGCGCTGCGGAAGAAAAGCATTTTCAGGCCCCGCCGAGGCGTTCGAAACCCCGGTTTACGGCGTATTCGACCCCCATGGACGCCGCCGCGACCAGCGCCGTGAGCGCTGTTGCGGCGATCAGGAAGGTGCCGGTCCCGCAGGGCTGGAGCTTTTCGCCCGCGGCCATCACGAAAGGCTGGTGGAAGAGGTAGAGGCCGTAGGAGTAAACGCCGGTTTTGAGCAGCGCTTTCCCCAGCCACGGAATCCTGGCGGCCGGGGCGGCCACGCGGATCATGACGACGGAGAGGCCGGTGGCCAGGAGGCCGTCCGAAAAAAGATAGAGCAGGTTGGGCTGGTAGGTGAGGGTGCCCAGGACCATCAGGACGACCCCCGCCGCAAAACCGGCGGTGGAAAACAACGCGGCGGACACTGCGGCCTGTTTTTCGGCCAAAAGCTTCCCGAACGCCATGCCGGTTGCGAACTCCCAGAGCCTGCAGCCGAAAAACGCCCCCTGGAGCCAGTTGCCGTCGGCATGGAGGATGAAGATGACGGCGTAGCGGGAAACGCAGGTCGCCGTGATACAAAGCGCGAGAAATTTCAGCGCCCCCAGGCGCCGCATCAGCTCGTAAAACAGGGGGAAGACGATATAGAGTTCCAGCAGAAGGCCGAAAAACCACCACGCCGGGGCCAGGTAGAAAAACATCTCCCGCACCGGATAAACCCGGTTGCCCAGGAGGCTGAGCGGAAAGCGCCAGTCTATGGGGTCCGGCTTGTACTTTATGGGGGAGGCGACAACGATGAGGTGGGCCACCCAGTAGACGGGGAAAAGCCTCGCCAGGCGCCGCCGGTACCACTGCCCCCAGCGGGGCTGCCGGTCCGGGCGCTTTACCAGCGAGTAGGTGAGGCCGAACCCGCTCAGAAGGAGGAAAACGCCCACCCCGTAGGAGCCCCTTTGCAGGACCGCCACCACGGCCGCCTCCACCGCGCACGCCAGCTTGCCCGGCAGGGAACCCGGGGCGCACTGCGAAACGACGTCCCAGAAATTGCCGGCGGAAACGGGCCACGGAAATCTCGTGCCGTAGGCGATCGTGCAGTGGAAATAGACGATCCACAGGATCGCCAGCCCCTTCACGCCGTCCAGCCAGTCAAACCGGCCGCTCCCGGCCGGAATGGGTGAGGATGGAGTTAAAATCTGCGTCCCTTCACGCCGAAAAAGCGCGGAGATGCAGCTTCCCGCGCTTTCAAAAGCTTTTGTATCAGTCCAGACCGGCCCGCGCCATGAGGCTTCCCAGCACCTTTTCCGCCGCGAAGTACTCCTGGGCGATTTCGCGCGCCGCCCGGCAGCTCCCCTCGTAGTCGCTTTCGATCACGTCCACGGCGGCCAGGATTTCCTCCATGGTCAAAAACCCGAAAAGCCCTTTTCCGGTCGGCAGAAACTTGCTGAAACCCGTCTCCTGGGTGATCACCGGCCGCCCGGCGGCAAGAAAGCACGTGCTCCTGTCGCTGAACCACCCGGTGCGCGGGCGCACTACCTGCTCCTTGGTGACCGTGAACTCGCCGTGCGATTTCTGGATGTATTCGCGGTACCGGTCGATGTCCCGCGATATGGGAAGGGAGCGCACGGGGTTCCAGCCGTTGTCGGTCAGGTAGCGGCGGGTGGGATCGTCCACCTCCAGGGCCAGTTCGAACCCCACCGGCCGCAGGCGCGGCAGTTCGATAAACTTCTTGAATTCCCGGTCCTTGGTCCAGTAGTAGACTTCGCCCCGAAACACAAGATCCTTGCCCTTGTTCTTCCAGGTGGTGATGGTGGTAAAGCTGGAGTCGTGCGACGGGGGAAAGGGGTTTTCCCACAGGTCCATCACCACCGGCTGCCGGGTGGGGTGCCAGCACACCAGGTCCACGGGCAGGCCGCAGTCCGGCTGCCCCAGGTTTTCGCCGAAGGAGAAATGAATGTCGTGCGCGGCCAGGGCATTGATGGTGGGGACGTCGTTTTCGAGCACCTTCACCTGGACCCGGAAGGGATCGGATTCCACGTAAATCCTCCGCGGAATCGCCATGTGCTCTTCGCGAAGCTCCTGGGAGGCGGTCACGTTCAAAAACGCGTCGGCGTCCCGGTAGAGCTGCATGAGCTGCGCCTCGGTCATCCCGTAGCACCGGCCGCCTTCATAGCTTCCCCGGAAGGCCCATTTGCCGGCGAAGCCGTACGCGTCGAGCACCGGCGCGATCATGCCCACGTTTTCGGACGCGTCGGGCGAGAACTCGAACTTGTCCGCATTGTAGACCCACCGGCCCGAATCCTCGACGTAGTACACGTCCCAGCCCAGCCGCCGCAGCCCGATAAGGTAGTGCAGGAACTGGAAGGTAACCCCGGCCAGCGGGTACCAGAAAAGAATTCCGAAAACGATCACCTTGCCCTTGGTTGGCGTTGAATCCGGCATCGATCTATCCTTTGCGTCCCGCTCTTCCCGTAAGAGCAATGCTGTTGGCTTTGGGAGCAACGCTCCATGGACTCCCCTCCCTTGGCGGGAGGGGGAGGGGGAGGGGGTTGATATCGCTCGGTTTTTCACCCCCACCCAGCCTCCCCCATCAAAGGGGGAGGAGTTTAAAGTCAACAACATTGGCCTCCCCCATCAAAGGAAGAAGCTTAAAGCGAACAACATTGCCCCGTAAAAGGGGGCGGGTAGCTTTTTATTTTATCCCGAAAAAGCGTCTTCGATCATCTTGCCCAAAACCTTCCCGGAGTCGAAATACTGCCGGGATATTTCCAGGGCGGCGGCGGCGTGGCGGCCGTAGTCGCTTTCGACTTCCGCCAGCGCTCGCGCGGCTTCGTCCGCGGTGGCGTAGGCCATGAGGCCCGCACCCGATGGGTAAATGGAGCTGAACCCGGTGTCCTGCACCACCACCGGCCTTCCGGCGGCGAGGTAGCAGGCCGAACGGCAACTGAACCAGCCGGTCCGGAGCGCCACGTAGACGTGCTTGGCGGGCGAGATCTCGCCTTTCGAGTCCGCGATGAAATCCCGGTACGCTTCCGGAGTGACGGTCGCCTCCGGGCCGTCCACCACCTCCCAGCCGGCTTCCGCAAGCCGGGACAGGGGCGCGTTGACGCCGCCCACGGCCACTTTGAGCGGTACTCCGGCCGTCCGGGGAAGGTCCATCAGCTTTTCGAACTCCGCCCCCTTGCTGCCGTACTCGACGCCCTTGTACACCAGCTTTCCCTTGAAAGCGTTCCAGGTCATGACCGTCGTCCAGGGACCGGCGGGGCGGATGCGCGCCAGGTCTTCCCAGTGTTCGGACACGATGGGCATCCGGGTGGTCTTCCAGTCGTAGTCGAGCCTGGGCACCAGGCAGTCGGGGCCGTAGATATTTTCCGCGTAGGTGAAGTGCCGGTCGTGGGCGGCAACGCTCGCGCACCACCGGTCGACGTTTTCCGACCAGGAAAACCGCTCGCTCAGCATTATTTGGTTATAGCCCGGATCGGTATCCAGAAAAACCCTGCGGCACCGGGGCGATAGATTTTCAGGAACGATGCACGCGCCGCTCACGTTCAGGAAAAGATCGGCCCCGGCGGCCACTTCGTCGAATTGCTGCCGGCTCATCCCGTAGCTGGTCTCGTGCAGGTGCAGGTAGTGCCAGCGCCCGGACAGGCCGGGAGCGTATTTTTCGAAAAAATTCCTGAAATAGTCCACCGAATAGGCGGGGTCCTGCGTATAGGTCCTTTCCAGCGGATGGTAAGGCCAGCTCCAGGTGTCTTCGTGATAATAGACGTCGTGGCCCATCTTGAAAAAGCCGGTCACGTACTGGAGATAGTCCCAGGCGACGCCCCCCACCGGGTACAGCCCCACCAGGCCGGTTACTATGATTCGCAGCTTCGATCCGTTCATGGAGTCCCTTCGCGTTGCGGGTTGCGGGACGGTTTTACCCGAAACGCCCCTTCCCCACAACATGCCGATTATATTTGTAAACCGCAACCGGTTTTAGATATGATTCAACCTGCTAAATATATTGCCGATCCCGGCCGAATAGAAGAAAAAAAGCGACCGGGCGAGGGGTATTGCCGGCTTTGTCTACCCCTTTTCATCTTCCAATTCTTCGAGAGAAACAAAGGAAAAAAGTATGGAAATCACTTGTCTTGGCGCCGCCCGCTGCGTAACCGGCTCCTGCTATCTCATCGAGAACTCCGGCCATAAATTCCTGGTAGACTGCGGCCTGTTCCAGGGCGGCCGCCAGATGGAAGCGAGGAACCGCGGGCACTGGGGCTTCGACCCCGCTCAAATTTCCGCCCTGTTCCTCACCCATGCCCACATCGACCACACCGGCCGCATCCCCAAGCTGGTCAAGGACGGATTTCGCGGAAAAATCTACGCCACGGCCCCCACCGTCGAGCTTGCCAAAATCCTGCTCCTGGATTCGGCCCACATCCAGGAAATGGAAGTGGAGTGGCAGAACCGGAAAAACAAGAGAAAAGGCGAGCAAACGGTGGAACCCCTCTACGGCCTCGATGACGCGGAAACGAGCCTTCCCCTTTTCGAGCCCGTACAAAGGGACGAAGTCCTGACCGTCGATTCGGGCATGAGCGTGCGGTTCCGGAACGCGGGCCACATCCTGGGGTCTTCGTTTCTCGAAGCCTGGGACGGGCCGCCGGAAAGTTCGCGCAAGACGGTATTCACGGGAGACCTGGGGTACCGGGGGCACATGATCCTGAAAGACCCGGACCTTCTGACCGACGCCGACACCCTGTTCATCGAATCCACCTACGGCAACCGCAACCACAAGTCCGCCGAGGAGAGCGAGCGCGAGCTGCTCAAGGCCATCCAGTACAGCCACAGCCGCGGCGAAAAAGTAATCATACCGGCCTTCGCGGTCGAACGCACCCAGGAACTGCTCTTCCTCCTGGGAAAGTTTTTCCGCGAGCACCTGGTGCCGCCCATGCCCGTCTACCTGGACAGCCCACTCGCCATCGCGGCGACCGGTATTTTTCGCAGCATGAAAGAATTCTACGACGAGGAAACCCGCGCCGTGCTCGAACGGTGGGGCGACCCGTTCGGCTTCGACCAGTTGATCTTTTCCCGCTCGGTGGACGAGTCCGTGGCCATCAACGAAAAGCCGGGGCCGGCCATCGTGATCGCCGGAAACGGGATGTGCACCGCGGGCAGGATTCGGCACCACCTCAAACACAACCTGTGGCGCTCCGGGTGCTCGGTGGTGATCGTGGGCTACCAGGCCGAAGGAAGCCTTGGCCGGAGCCTCATCGAGGGCGTGCGGATGGTCAAGATCCTGGGGGAAAGGGTGATCGTTCGCGCCAAAGTGTTTACCATCGGCGGCCTGTCGGCCCACGCGGACCAGACGGCCCTCATGGAATGGCTTTCCCACGTAAAAAACCCCAAGCTGCGGGTCTACGTGGTACACGGCGAAGAAAACGTGAGCCGGGAATTCGCGGGGCTGGTGAGGCAGAAATTCGGCTTCGAAACCCGCGTGCCCGCCATCGGGGACCGCATCACGCCCGATGCCATCGAACCCGCCCCCACCTACGGAATAGCGGCCGAACCCGGCTGGCGCGGCAACGTGGCCAAGCTCATCCAGAAGGCCGAAATCCTCCGGAGCCTCATGGAAGGCGCTCCCGGCCCCGTCCCACCCCACCTCGTCCAGCGCCTGGAAGAGGAACTGTCATCGGCCGAATCGCACCTGGACGAAGCCCTGCAAAGCGTCAACGCATCCAGGACTGCGTCCATGAGGTGATGGAGCCGGGCGGTCTATGCTGCGAAAGGTGGATGCCCGGTTCACCGACCACGTAGTCAAGTGGATTTACGGCTAATTTTTGGGATTTTGCACTTGGCATTGTAGCGGCTGGCTTTTCGGTTGGGCATTCTGACCGCACAGATAAAGGACGTTGCTACCCATTGGAAAACCGCCGTTGCGTGGATCAAAGCGACCTTATAGTCGGGTAGGCGAGGGTCGTTATCGGCCCCCGTCTACCCGACTATTAGTTGGTGGAGTTTTTCACTGCTGTCCGGTTAAGAATCAATAAATAGGCCTGAGTTCCGCCTTTTGTGG
>LUZZ01000107.1 GCA_001603845.1 Syntrophobacterales bacterium Delta_01
TTTCGTACGGCATCCGGTGTGAGCGTCGATGCCTTTTCGTTTGTGTAGCTTTTGAACTCGGTGTTTCTGGGGTATCTCGCAAGGAGAGATCTTAATGAAGGGAAATTCTGAAGCAAAGCCGGTAACCGGTGCCGTCATGGTCGTCGGAGGCGGTATAGCAGGTACTCAGGCCGCGCTGGATGCGGCCGAACAGGGTTTTTACGTCCACATGGTGGAAAAAGAGCCTTCCATTGGCGGCGTGATGTCCCAACTGGACAAGACCTTCCCCACCAATGACTGCTCGATGTGTATCCTGTCTCCCAAGCTCGTGGAATGCGGCCGCCATCTCAACATCGAGCTGCACACGCTCTCGGAAGTGCGGGAAGTGACCGGCGGGCCGGGAGATTTCACCGTCAAGGTCCTTCAGCAGCCCCGCTACATCGATGCCTCCAAGTGTACGGGCTGCGGCGAATGCGCCCGAGTGTGCCCGGTCGAGCGCAAGAACGAATACGACGAGCAGTTGAGCGACCGCCGCGCGGCGTTTCGGCGCTACGTGCAGGCCGTGCCCGGGACTTTTTCCATAGAAAAGCGGGGCACGTCTCCGTGCAAGGTCGCCTGCCCGGCCCACATCTCGGTACAGGGCTACGTCGCCCTCACCGCCAAGGGCAAGTACCGCGAGGCCCTCAAACTGGTCAAGGACGAAAACCCGCTGCCGGCGATCTGCGGCCGCGTGTGCCACCATCCCTGCGAATCCGTCTGCAAGCGCGGCGAGTTCGACCAGCCGGTGGCCATCGATTCCATCAAGCGATTCATCGCCGATTTGGACCTCAAGTCCGAGACCCGCTACGTCCCCGAGCTGAAGGAAAAGAAATCGGAGAAGGTGGCGGTGATCGGTTCCGGCCCGGCCGGCCTTACCTGCGCCTACTACCTGGCTATCGAAGGCTACCGGGTGAGCGTGTTCGAAAAGCTTCCCGTCCTGGGCGGCATGCTCACGGTGGGCATCCCGTCCTACAGGCTCCCGAGAGACATCATCGAGGCCGAAATCCAGGTCATGCGGGACATGGGCATCGAATTCAAGACGGGGGTGGATATCGGCAGGGACGTCACCATCGCGCAGTTGCGGGCGCAGGGCTACAAGGCGTTTTTTATGGGCATCGGCGCCCACGAGTGCAAGGTGCTGGGCGTCCCCGGCGAGGACCTGCAGGGGGTGGTTCCCGGTGTCGAGTACCTGAGAGACATCAACCTCGGCAAGAAGGTCGATCTGGGGGCACGGGTGGCGGTGATCGGCGGCGGAAACGTTGCCATGGACACCGTCCGGTCGGCTCTTCGTTACGGATCGGCCAGGCCTTTCCTGCTCTACCGGCGCAGTGAAAAGGAAATGCCCGCCAACGAGGAAGAGATCGCCGAGTGCCGCGAGGAAGGCATCGAGATCATGACCCTCACCAACCCGGTGCGCATCATCGGGGAAAACGGGCGGGTGAAGGCCGTCGAGTGCGTCAGGATGGAGCTGGGCGAGCCGGATGCCAGCGGGCGCAGACGCCCCGTGCCCATTCCCGGTTCCGAGTTCGTGATCGAGGTGGACGCGGTCGTTCCGGCCATCGGGCAGGAATCCGACTGGGCGTGCCTTACCGAAGAGTGCGCCTGCAAGCTGACCGACTGGGGCACCATGACGGTGGACCCGCTGACCCTCCAGACCAACGACGCCGACATTTTTGCGGGCGGCGACGCGGTCACCGGCCCCAAGACGGTCATCGACGCCATCGCCGCGGGCAAGCAGGCGGCCATCTCCATCGCGCGCTTCATCGCCGACGAGGACCTGCGGGAAGGCCGTGATCGGGAGTGGGAAGCGGTCACGGAAGTCCCCACCGAAGGCTACGACCGGATTCCCCGCGCCCGGATGCCGGCCCTTGCGCCGGAAACACGCATCGGCAGCTTCGACGAAGTCCAGTTGGGGTTCACCGAGGAGCAGGCGCGCGACGAAGCCGCGAGATGCCTCAGTTGCGGTATCTGTGCCGAGTGTTACCAGTGCGTGGACGCGTGCCTTGCCAAGGCCGTCGACCACAACCAGAAGCCGCAGGAACTGGAAATCAAGGTCGGGGCGATCATCGTCGCTCCCGGCTTCAAGCCTTTCAACCCGGCGAACATGGACACCTATGCGTATTCCAGGCTGCCCAACGTGGTCACGGCCATGGAGTTCGAGCGCTTCCTGGCGGCTTCCGGCCCCACGCAGGGCCACCTGGTGCGGCCTTCCGACCAGAAGGAGCCCAAAAAGATCGCGTGGCTCCAGTGCGTAGGTTCCCGGGACCTCAATGCCTGTGACAACGCGTACTGTTCCGGCGTGTGCTGCATGTACGCCATCAAGGAAGCGGTCATCGCCAAGGAGCATGCGGGACAGGACCTGGATACCGCCATCTTCTTTATGGACATGCGCACGTACGGCAAGGACTTCGAACGGTTCTACAACCGCGCCGAGGACCAGTACGGCGTCCGCTTCATCCGGTCCAGGGTCCACAGCGTCGAAGCCACCAGGCCGGACGAATCCGACCTGGTGATCGATTACATGGACGAAAGCGGCAAGATGAAGAGCGAAACCTTCGACATGGTTGTGCTCTCCCAGGGTCTGGAAGCCCCGGCGGGAATCGACGAACTGGCCAAACGGCTCCAGATCGATCTGGGCGTGGGCAATTTCGTCGAGACTTCCTCGTTCACCCCCGTCGAAACCTCCCGGCCCGGCATCTTCGTGTGCGGCGCCCTTGCCGGCCCGAAGGACATTCCCTCTTCGGTCATCGAGGCCTCGGCGGCCTCCGGCGCCATGGCGGCCCTGCTGAGCAACGCACGGGGGACGCTCACCAAGGAAAAGACCTACCCGCCGGAAAGCCCGGTGGTCAACGAGGAGCCGCGGATCGGCGTTTTCGTCTGCCACTGCGGTCTGAATATCGGCAGCGTGGTGGACGTGCCCGCCGTCCGCGACTACGCGCAAAACCTTCCCGGCGTGGCCTACGTAGCCAACAACCTGTTTACGTGCAGTGAGGACACCCAGAAGCTCATCCGGGACGCCGTGAAGGAA
>LUZZ01000498.1 GCA_001603845.1 Syntrophobacterales bacterium Delta_01
CCCCCGGAATCGGCCGCACGCGTAAGCGCGTGGGCGCCGAGCGCTCGGCGGTTGCCCGGCACTTCGCCGGGTGCCGCCGCAGTGCCCAATTAAGCCGCGAAGCGACGTGGGGGGTGGAGGCGGAGCGCCCCCACAATTTTAAGAATATTGGCCTGAGCGCAAATTGGTATGAGAGCGGAGCGGTCGAGGAAAAACGACCGGGATTTCGTAATCGAAGGATTGCCCCGTCCCGGGCACCGGGAGGGCTGACGGGAATTGCGGGGCATGCCCCCGCAACCGCAGCGCCTACTTTTTTTGCGGCGGAAGCGGGCGTCGTCCCGAAGGAGCGGTAGTTCCGGGAGGGTCGCAGGTTTTTTCGGGAAATTGCAGGACTACTTCATTTTCGCGCACCCAGCCCAGTTCCTGGCGGACCAGCTTTTCCTGGGCCTTGGGATCGCTTTTAAACGCTTCGATCATCTCGAAGAGTTTTTGGTTTTCTTCCTTGAGGTTTTCGACCTTTTCCTGGAACTCTTTCACCTGTTCCTTTTGCCTGATAAACCCCGGCAGCCCGTGCGACGAAAACACAATCGCGTACACCAGCAGCCCGTTCAGCGCCAGGAGAAAACAGGCCAGGAGGCGCACTACGGTCACGCCCTTCAGCCTGAGCAGCCCCCGGCCGCCTCCTCCCTGCCGGTGATTGTCGTCGCGCCTGATGCGGCGGTTCATCATGCAGCCCCGTTTTTGAGCGGGTCCCATCCGGGCCGCTGAATCCGCACGGAGGGGAAAAGCCGCCTGTTCGTGTGCGGGAGGAACAGCGCCCCCCGGAACTGGTTCATCAGCTCGACGTTAACATTGAGCTCCACGTAGGTGATCATGCTTCGGACCTTCTCGACCTCCGCGAACAGAGTACGGTCAAGCAGCGCCATGGACGCCCCGAGCAGGCTCGAATTGCCGATGCCGCGGTAGACCTCGAAGGGCAGGTCGGGAATCATCCCGATCCTCACGGCCATCTCCGGGTCGATGCGGTTGCCGAAATTTCCGGCGATATATATTTGCCCTAGATCTTCGAACTTAAGTCCGACCTTGCTGGAAATTACCGACAATATAGTGTACATGGCGGCTTTTGACTTCAAAAAAATGCCGATATCTATTTCCGAAATGAGAATCTCTCGGCCGTCGTCGGTCTGGGAGGCCGCGGCCACCACGTACGCTTTGCCGTCGGCGTTCCGCCGGATGCAGGCGCACTCCGGGCCGGGGACGATTTTTCCCTGGACGTTCAGGAGCCCGGCGGCAAACATTTCCGCCACCAGGTCGATCAGGCCTGACCCGCAGATGCCGCGGGGGCTGGTGTTCCCGATCACCCGGAAAGAAGCCTCGAACGTGCGCGGGTCGATCCGCACCCAGTCGATGGCCCCGTCCGCGGCTTGCATGCCCCGTTCCACCACGCCGCCTTCCAGCGCCGGGCCCGCCGCCCCCGCGCACGCCAGCAGCCATTCGGAATTGCCGAGCACCACTTCCGCGTTCGTGCCCACGTCCACCAGCATCCCCGGCTCGGCCG
>LUZZ01000499.1 GCA_001603845.1 Syntrophobacterales bacterium Delta_01
GCGGGAACGACCGGGGCCCCTGAGGCTGAGGCGCTGAAAGGGCCCGGCCGTTGCGGATCGATTCGAATCGAAAGCTTTATCAATACATGCCTCTGCCTCGGCCCATGCCCTGACCCATTCCCTTGCCCGAACAAAAATCGTCCGAGTTCAGGTAGCCGCGCCCGTTGACGTCCATCGAGTTGAACATCTGCTCGGCGTGGTCCATGGGGTGGGGGGCCGCCATGAATTCTTCCTTGGTTACCTTGCCGTCATGGTTGGTGTCCATGGCCTTGAAGCGTTCCAGGCAGCCCGGGCCTCCACCCATCCCCGGACCTCCGCCCATGCCCTGGGCGAACGCCGTCCCTGCGGCCGCAAACACCATCAGTGCCGCGACCAGTAAAGGCAATACCGAGTTTTTCATGTCTTTTTCCTTTCCGCTGTTTTGCAGTTGACGATTCAGTGGGCCGCCCCCGCGATGCTGAAAATGAGAACGGCAAGCACGATCAGGGTCACGCCCACGTAGACCCGGTCCCGCTGCAGCCCGAAGGACACGACGGTGAACGCCACCCGCAACACCGGGGTGGCGATCAGGACCAGCAGGCCGAACTGGATGATTCCCCGGCCCTGGAAAGTCGATGCGTTGCGAAGGATGCCCCAGACCGAACGCAGGTCCGACGGTTCCCCGCGGAAAATTCGGTAGTTGGGCAAGTCGCTCCCATGGCGGCTCAAGTACACGCCGCCCCCGATCAGGACGATCAGGGCCGAAATGATCAACCCGGCCCGGAGCAGGTTGCCGATGATTTCATCCACTTTCGAATCCCATAATCAGAGCCTTCCCATCATGCCGTTGTAGAACATCTCGACGCCCAGGGCCAGGATCACGGCCGCGAAGACAAACCGCAGAATCCGTGTCCCGGAACTCACCAGGATCCGCGAACCGAAAAGCGAGCCCAGGACCACCCCCAGCATCACGGGCATGGAAAGCCCGGGGTCGATGTAGCCCCGGTTGAGGTACACGCCGGCGCTCGCCGCCGCCGTGACGCCGATCATGAAGTTGCTGGTGGTGGTGGAGACCTTGAACGGAATGCC
>LUZZ01000500.1 GCA_001603845.1 Syntrophobacterales bacterium Delta_01
TTACGGCGCAGGACACGGCCACCGGGTATCAGCTCATGGAGCAGAACCGGCCCGACCTCCTCATCCTGGACATCATGATGGCCTCCATGGACGAGGGTCTCAATTTTGCCGCAAAAGTCAAGGCCGGAGAAGGCATCTGGGGCATCCCCATCCTGATTGTTTCGGCGCGTCCGCCGGTTGAAAAAGGTTACAGCCGCACCGTGGACCAGGACCTCGACTGGATCGCGGCGGACATTTTCATGGAAAAGCCGGTCGATCCCGAGGACTTGATCAAGAACATCGAAATCCTGCTTAAAAGGCAACCCGGAAGAAATTAACCCGGCGAGCCCGAGGGCGCCGGGGTTCCTCCGACTCGGACCGGAGGGGATTCGATCATGTGGTATCGGAGCATAGGAATAAAACTGATCGCCTTGGTGGGCATCGTCGCGTTCCTGGTCATCGGTGTATTCTCCTACGCCAGCCTGACCGCCCAGAGGGGGCAGTTGGAAATGGAGATGATCCGCAATGTGAACCTGATCAGTGAGGTGATTCTCCGGTCCCTGCGCTCCGACATGCTCGAATATCATCCCGGACGCCTGCACAAGGCCATCGATACCATCGGAGCCCAGGAGGGAATCCGGAAGGTGCGGATTTTCAATGCGCTGGGCGAAATCATCTATTCCTCGGACAAGGCCGAAATGGGAACCATGCTCAATAAATCGGCCGAACAGTGCTACGCCTGCCACGCCAGGGAAAAACCCTTCGAACGGCTCGCCACCTCGGCGCGCACCCGCACTTTTTCCTCCCCCTCGGGCCATAGACTTCTGGGCATGATCAATCCCATTTACAACGAACCGGACTGTTTTTCCGCCCGGTGCCACGTGCACTCCCCCAACCTGAAAGTACTCGGCGTACTGGATATCGACGTCGGTTTGGGGGAAGTGGACCAGCTTATCCGGAGCAGCAAGCAGCAAGTGATCCTGTTTGCGGTGGTCGCCATCTGCGTCATCTCGGGGATCATCGCCGTGCTCATTCAGCGATTCGTAAACCGCCCCGTCCGCAGCCTGGTGGAAGG
>LUZZ01000108.1 GCA_001603845.1 Syntrophobacterales bacterium Delta_01
AGCGGGCGGCCTATGGCCTTGCTCACGAACGGGACCGTCCTGGAGGCGCGCGGGTTTACTTCCAGGATGTAGATCCGGCCGTCCTGGATGGCATACTGGATGTTCATGAGGCCGATGACCCCCAGTTCCTGCGCCAGGAGCCTGGTCTGCCTCTTGATTTCTTCCTGGACCTGCCGCGAGATGCTGATGGGCGGAAGTACGCACGCCGAATCGCCCGAATGGATGCCCGCCTGTTCGATGTGTTCCATGATGCCGCCGATCACCGTGTTCCGGCCGTCGCTGATGGCGTCCACATCCAGTTCTATGGCGTCTTCCAGGAACTTGTCTATCAAAATGGGGTGGCCGGGCGAAACGTGGACGGCCGTACACATGAATTCACACAGCCGCTCCCGGTCGTAGACGATTTCCATGGCGCGCCCGCCCAGCACGTAAGACGGCCGTACCACCACCGGGTAGCCGATGGTCTCGGCGGCGTCGATGGCCTCTTCGATGGTGAAGGCCGTGGCGTTTTGCGGCTGCCTCAGGTCCAGCTTCTTCAGCAGTTGCTGAAACCGCTTGCGGTCTTCCGCCCGGTCGATGGCGTCGGGGGAGGTCCCCAGTATCTTCGCTCCCGCCTTTTCCAGCGGGACGGCGAGGTTGAGCGGCGTCTGGCCGCCGAACTGGACGATGATCCCCTTGGGTTTTTCGGTGTCCAGGATGCTCAGCACGTCTTCGCGGGTGAGGGGCTCGAAGTAGAGCTTGTCCGACGTGTCGTAGTCCGTGGAAACCGTTTCCGGGTTGGAGTTGATCATGATCGATTCATGGCGTTCCTCGCGGAGCGCAAACGAAGCGTGCACGCAGCAGTAGTCGAATTCGATCCCCTGGCCGATGCGGTTCGGCCCGCCCCCCAGGATGGCTACCCTGGGCGCACTGGAAGGCCGGGCTTCGTCCTCGGTTTCGTAAGTCGAGTAGTAATAGGGCGTGTAGGCTTCGAACTCGGCCGCGCAAGTGTCCACCAGCTTGTACACGGGGTGGATGCCGTGGGCCGTGCGCTTGGCTCGAACGGTCTCCTCATCTGTTTCCAGGAGTTGCGAAAGCCGAATATCCGAAAACCCCCAGGACTTGGCCACCCGCAGCTCTTCGGCCCCGTCCAGAAACGCCCCGTCCGAGGCGGAGGCGCGCACCGCGGTCTCCATATCCAGGATGTCTTTGATGTGGTTCAAAAACCAGGGGTCGATGTGCGAGAGCCTGTAAATTTCTTCGACCGTGACCCCCAGCTTGAGCGCCTCGCCGATCTGGAAAAGCCTCATGGAATTGGGGCGGCGCAGTTTTTGTTTGAGCTGTTCGACGTATTCGGTATCCGCCGAGGCCGGGGGATCGCCAAACCCGCAGCGCCCGATCTCCAGCGACCGGATGGCCTTCTGGAGCGATTCCTTGAACGTGCGCCCGATGGCCATGGTCTCGCCCACCGACTTCATGGACGTGGAGAGGATGTCTTCGGTTCGCGGAAATTTTTCGAAAGTGAACCGGGGCATCTTCACCACGCAGTAGTCGATGGTGGGCTCGAACGACGCCCGCGTCTCGCGCGTGATGTCGTTGGCGATTTCATCCAGCGAGTAGCCCACGGCCAGCTTTGCGGCGATCTTGGCGATGGGAAACCCGGTGGCCTTGGAGGCCAGGGCCGACGAACGCGACACCCGCGGGTTCATCTCGATGACCACCATGTCGCCGTTTTCGGGATTGATGGCAAACTGCACGTTGGAGCCGCCGGTTTCCACCCCTATTTCGCGCAGGATGGCGATGGAGGCGTCCCGCATCTTCTGGTATTCGCGGTCGGTGAGGGTCTGCGCGGGGGCGACCGTTATGGAGTCGCCGGTGTGCACGCCCATGGCGTCCATGTTTTCGATCGAGCAGATGATGACCACATTGTCCATGTAGTCGCGCATCACTTCCAGCTCGAATTCCTTCCACCCGAGCACCGATTCTTCGAGCATCACCGACCGGATGAGGCTGGCGTCGATGCCCCGCTGCGTCTGGTCGAGCAGTTCCTCCCGGTTGTAGGCGATTCCGCCCCCCGTGCCGCCCAGGGTGAAGGACGGCCGCACGATCACCGGGTAGCCGATCGTGTGGGCGAACTCTTCCGCGTCCGCCAGGTTGTTTACGATGACGCTTTCCGGCACCCGCAGCCCGATGTTAGTCATGGCGTCCCGGAAAAGCTGGCGGTCTTCGGCCTTCTTGATAACGGCCTCGTTTGCGCCGATCATTTCCACGCCGTAGCGTTCCAGGACGCCGGCTTCGGCCACCTTCACCGCGACGTTCAGGGCCGTCTGGCCGCCCAGCGTGGGCAGGATGGCGTCGGGGCGCTCGCGCCGGATGATCTTTTCGACCGCCTCGGGGGTGATCGGTTCGATGTAGGTGCTCTGGGCCGTTTCCGGGTCGGTCATGATGGTGGCCGGGTTGCTGTTTACCAGGACTATCTCGTAGCCTTCCTCGCGGAGGGCCTTGCACGCCTGCGTGCCCGAGTAGTCGAACTCGCATGCCTGGCTTATGATGATCGGCCCGGAACCGATGATGAGGATCTTTTTGATGTCGGTACGCTTGGGCATTTACACTTTTTTCCTTAACCAGCCTGGCCGGATCGCCTCCGGTTGACAAAGACCACGGCGAAAATAAAGCGATATCCTAACTTGCGTGCCCGGGGGCGGCGGAGGCGTTCTTTTTCATCAGCTCGATAAACCGGCTGAAAAGATACGACGCGTCGTGCGGCCCCGGCGAGGCTTCCGGGTGATACTGCACGCAGAAGGCGGGAACTTTGACGTGTTCCATTCCTTCCAGCGTATTGTCGTTGAGATTGAGATGAGTGAGTCGCACGGGCAGCCTGGACAGCGACTCGGGGTCCACGCAGAAGCCGTGGTTCTGGGAAGTGATCTCGATCCTGCCGGTGGTCAGGTCCTTTACCGGCTGATTGGCCCCCCGGTGGCCGAACTTGAGCTTGAACGTCGTCCCGCCCATGGCGAGCCCCATCATCTGGTGGCCCAGGCAGATGCCGAACACGGGTTTCCTGCCCAGAAGCTCCCGCACCGAATCGATCACGTAGTGCACGGCCGCAGGGTCGCCGGGTCCGTTGGACAGAAAAATGCCGTCCGGGTTGCAGGCCAGAAGATCCGCGGCCGGCGTGTGCGCCGGGAACACCAGCACCTGGCAGCCCGTTTTTTCGAGCATCCTCAAAATATTGTACTTTATCCCGCAGTCCAGGACGGCCACCTTGAAGCCGGGCGCATCGGACAGCCATTCCGGCCGGTCGATCTCGATCCTCCTGCCCTGAAACCACCGGTAGGGCCTGCGGCAGGTGACTTCCTTCACCAAATCGATGCCGTTCAGGCCCGGATAGGCCCGCACCTGGGCCATCAGCGCGTCGGTGTCGTCCGTATCGGTGGCGATGATGCCCCGCATGGCCCCCACGACGCGAAGGTGCCGGGTGAGGGCGCGGGTATCGATGCCCTCGATCCCGATCTTCCCGTATTCGTTCAGGAAATCGGCGAGGGTCCGGTCGCTTCGCCAGTTGCTGGTAAAGCTTTGGTATTCTTTCACTATAAATGCTTCCACCTGCACCGCGGCCGATTCCATGTCCTCCGGGTTGATCCCGTAGGTGCCCGTGAGGGGGTAGGTCATCGCCACGATCTGTCCCTTGTACGAGGGGTCGGTCAGGACCTCCTGGTACCCGGTCATGCTGGTGTTGAACACCACCTCGCCCAGTGCCCGGCCGGTGCCGGCGAAAGCATAGCCTCTGAATATCGTGCCGTCTTCGAGCAACAGTACGGCCCGCGGACGGTCCCAGGGAAGACTCATACAACCCACCTGATTGCCGGGGGAAATTCCTCCGTGCCGTTTACCTTGCATACCAAGAGTGTGTTTATAGCCATTGCAGACACCAATTGTAACTTGTAAACCGATCAGGGCAAACTTTAAGTGATTTCAACGGATCCCCGCAACAATCGCGCGCACCCGTTCCAGGTCCTCGCCGGTGTCCACCGACAGGGAATCCACGGGCGAGAGCACAACTTTTACGGCATGGCCGTTTTCCAGGGCGCGAAGCTGTTCCAGTTTTTCGACGGATTCCAGCTTCCCCGGCGGCAGGGCCACGAATCGCCTCAAAAACGAGCGCCGGTAGGCATAAAAGCCCAGGTGCTTGAGAAAGGTCAGCGGCCCGTTTCCTTCCCGCACGAAGGGAATGGGAGAGCGCGAAAAATAAAGCGCCCTGCCGCGCTCGTCCGTAACCACCTTGACGCAGTTGGGGTCCAGATATTCGCGCCGGTCCGCGCTCCGAAAGGCGAGGGTCGCCATTTCGCAGCCGGTTTCCTCCGCCGCCCGCACCAGCACCGCGATCATGGCGGGATCGAGCAGAGGTTCGTCTCCCTGGACGTTTACCACCAGGTCGTCTTCCGCAAGCCCCAGCAGGTCCGCCGCCTCGGCGATCCGGTCCGTGCCGCTGGGATGATCGGCCCGCGTGAGCACGCACCGGCCCCCGAAAGACTCCACCGCCCGCGCGATGCGCTGGTCATCGGTGGCCACCACCACCGCTTCGACCAGTGCGCACCCGGCGGCCCGCTCGCACACGTGGCGGATCATCGGTTTTTCGCCTATCGGCACGAGAGGTTTTCCGGGCAGTCGTGTCGAGGCATAACGTGCTGGAATGATGACAAACACATGCATAGTCGCTGCGGCCGGAAAAACAGGGTAAAATTTGGTGCAAACCGACGTTATCGGACCTGGTTGTATAAAAAACGGCAATCTTTTCACTATAATTGCGCCCACAGGGGCGGATGGCGGCCTTTTTCGCGCGAGCAATACTATGATAAAGTCGCTGCCGGATGCAATAGCGACTTTCAACCAAACGTAACAATCAAGGGGCTTTCATGGATTCGATTCAGCACGTGCGCCGATGTTCCCAGTATTTCGACATTCTCCTGCGAAACCACCCCGAATACGGCGAATGGCTCCTGGATGAGCAAAATATCAAAAAGAAATTCCCCCTGACCGGCCTCTACGCCGATCTCCAGCGCGAAGTCGAACCGGCGGCTTCGTTCAACGACCTGCTGAGGATTTTCCGCCGGTTCAAGCAAATGCATTTCCTGAGAATCGGCGCCCGCGACCTGCTGGGCATGGCGGACCTGGCGGAAAGCACCGGCCAGTTGAGCGACCTGGCCTCGGTGGCGCTCCAGATCGGGCTCGAAACGCTGTGGGCCAACCCCGCCTGGTGGACGTGGGGCGGGGAGTCCGAGGTGTGGGAAAAGGTGGAAGGGCAGGTCTCGCTTTCCGTGCTGGGGCTCGGAAAGCTGGGCGGGCACGAACTCAATTATGTTTCCGATATCGACCTGATCCTGCTCTGCTCGGCCCGCGATTCGGACGAGGACTGCGAGAGCCGCCCGGATCTGGTGAGCCGCCTGGCCCACTGGCTCTCCCGGCTCATTGCGGACAGGTTCGAAGGAGACCGGGTGTTCCAGATCGATTTCCGCCTCCGCCCCTACGGCAAAGACGGCCTGCTGGTGCCGTCGATGAGCGGGGCCGTCGAGCATTACCTGCTGCACGGCAGTTCGTGGGAGCGGCAGATGCTCCTCAAGTGCCGCCCGGTGGCCGGGGACCGCCCGGCGGGCTATGCGTTCATGCGCGAGGTGCGGCCGTTCGTTTTCCGCAGGTTCCTCGATTTCCAGGCCATCAGCGAACTGCGGGAAATGCGGAACATGATCCTGACCGAAGCGGCGCGGTTCCAGCCCAGCGCCCGCCAGTACGACGTCAAGCTGGGCATCGGGGGCATCCGGGAAATCGAATTTCTGGTGCAGTCGATGCAGCTCATCTACGGGGGGAGGCACCCCGAGCTGGACGAGGCCAACAACCTGCGCTGCCTGGAAAAACTGGGCGAACTGGGGCTCTTCCCCGAAAAGACGGTGAGCGAACTGGCGGAGTCCTACATCTTCCTGCGCAGGGTGGAACACTGCATCCAACTCGACCAGAACCGCCAGACCCAGCGGCTCCCCCAGTCCGACGAAGCCAGGCGGCGCCTCGTCCTGGCCATGGGGTTCGGGGAGTCGGAGGAGGATTTCATGCGGGCGCTCGAAGCGCACTGCGCCCGGGTGCACGGCAATTTTTCCGACCTCTTCCTGGAAATGCCTGAAGACCGGGGCGCGGCCGCCGGGGCCGGAGACGAGGAAGAAAAGGGCAGGCTGGACATCTTCCCGGAAGCCCCCCTGGCCGCCCTGCGGCAGACGCTCAAGGCCTTCCCGTCGGCCGCACGGGAAGCCGTCATGGGGGCCGTCGAAGCTCTTTCCCCGTCCGCGGGCGGGGAACTCGGAGGAAAAGCCCTCATAAGGCTCGATTCCTACTTTTCCAGGGCCTCGCGAAGGCCCGGCCTGGTGAAGCTCATCGGGGCGGCCAAACCCTGGCTGGGGCCGTTTGCCGGCGCCCTGGCGTCGAGCGAGCTGTTTGCGGCCCTCCTTACGAAAAACCCCGGCCTGGTGGACGGCATCGCCGTCGGCCCGCGGGAGCTTTCCGCGGCCGCCGAGTGGGAATCGTCCGCCTCACGGCTCCTCGACAGTTCGGACGACTACGGGGAAAGGCTGGAATGGATCCGGAGGCTTAAAAACGAGCGCATCCTGCGGATCATTTTGGCCGACCTGGGCGGCGAAATCGACTTTGCGGAGCTGGAAGAGCAGTTGAGCGCCGTTGCGGGCTTCGTGATACGCCAGACCCTGGAATCGGTCCGGCGAAACCTGGGCCTGCCGGCGGACCTGCCCCTTTCCATCATCGGCATGGGCAAGCTGGGCAGCATGGAGATGAGCTACCTGTCCGACCTGGACCTGGTGTTCGTGTACGACCCGCGCCCCGGCGAGCCCGAAGGCCAGATACCGGGCGGGGTCATCCGGCTCATCCAACGGTTCATGAATATGCTGAGCATGCCCCTGGAAGACGGCCCCGGCTATGCGGTGGACGCCCGCCTGAGACCGACGGGAACCTACGGGCCGCTGGTGGTGACCAGAAAATCGTGGCTCGAATACTACAGCGCCCAGGCCGATATCTGGGAAATACAGGCTCTGCTTCGCGCGAGGCCGGTTGCCGGCGACGCGGGGCTGGGCGGATTTATCGAACAGGAGGCCCGGCGGATCTGCTTTTCGCAAAGATCGCCCGAAGACGTCTGGCCCCGCATCTGCCATCTCCGGGACCGGATGGAAAAGGAGAGGGGCGAGGAAAGCGGCGATCAGATCGATCTGAAAGTGGGGATGGGGGGCCTTGCCGACATCGAATTCATCGTCCAGGGGTGCCTGCTGGTGGAGGGGCGGGCACACCCGGTCCCGTGCTGGCGCTCGGTCCGAAAGACCCTGGACGGCTTTTTGAGCGCGATTCCGGCGGCGGCCGGCATCGCCGAAGATGCCCGGACGACTTTCGGGACGCTGCGCGCCGTTGTCCACCGCCTCAGTCTTTTTACCAACGCGGGTTCGGGCAAGCTCGACGAACCGGGTTTCAGCGCCCTGACGGCCATGGGGTTGTGGCCCCCCCGTTCCGGCGGAAACGTCCGGACCTGGGAGGACCTGCAGCGGCTCAGAAGAGAGGTAAGGTCCGTTTTTCGGCGTTTTTGTGAAGCCTGAAACGAACGGGTACGCCTCCGGGGCGCAAAGGCACAATGACCTTGACTAATAACGGTTTTTCCGGCTAAAATGCGGCTGGAATTGAGATCGTTGCGTGATTTCGGCCAACCTGCCGGGATCCCGTACATATCCGGCCGCTCAAGCAAAGGGGCATGCGGCCGGCGCACCGGGTCGAGTTGAGTGGAACTTTGGAGGAAAAGTTCGTCCGGGCTGTTGCGATGAAGTGAAGCAGCGAGATTATGGAAGAGAAGAGGTTAGAATCGGCGCAAACCGGTCATTTATTACCGGATTATTCAAAAGAATTACTCAATACTTTGCTACGGTCGCTCGGTGGCGTGTTATAATCAAAGCACCATCGGCGCCGAGGGCCGAGAAGAATAAATCGGAAATAACTGAACTGCCTATTTGGTTCCCCTGCTGTGCTCGTGATTGGCAGAATGTCCTCGAGCCAACACTTAAACAAAGGGAGTCCTCCCTTACTCCGGTGTGCAGGTCAGCCCTCGAGCTGAAAGCCTAAAGGAGCAACAGGGCGCCCACCTGAACCTTACGGTTCAAGACCACCTGCCAACACGGCACATAGCGGGGGTGTGACCGGCCTCTTTTCTGTCCGCTCGCGGCTTGTCGGAAGTCCTTTCCGGCGGCGGAGCCCACTGCTTTCCCTCCGGCTTTTTAATTCCTCAATTTGCCATTTTTTCCACATTATTTTTTTAAAATTACCTGCCTGCGGCCCCGGAGGGCCGAAAGGCTTGCGAGAGCGGGACTTGGTTGCTGATCTCGAAAGGAACTTTTAAACATGGGCTATCTATCCA
>LUZZ01000501.1 GCA_001603845.1 Syntrophobacterales bacterium Delta_01
CCGCCGCCTTGTTGGGCTTTACAGGTGCGGACTGGGGTTCATGAATAATGTGGGCTAAGCCCTTTCGTTCCGGTTATTTTCGTGGTAGAGCTTCGTGCGCGGCCGGTCTCGGGATTTCTGCGGGAATACGGGCCGGGCCGGATGAACGTCCGTGATGGTTTTTCTGTCTGTCGAGCCGACACCGGGAGTCAGCACAAAATGAGCGAAAATCTCTACGAAGTCCTCCAAGCACACTTTCCGCAAGATCTGAATTCTCCCTGCCTCCTGCTTCCGGGCGGCGGCGTGGTGAGCTACCGGATGCTGGAATCCGAATCCGCCCGTTACGCTTCCCTGCTGGTGTCGCTGGGAGTGAAGCCCGGAGACCGCGTGGCCGCGCAGGTGCGTAAATCGCCTTCCGCCCTGTTTTTGTACCTGGGGTGCCTGCGGGCCGGCGGCGTCTACCTGCCGCTAAACGACGCCTACCAGACCCGCGAACTGCAATATTTTCTGGGCGACGCGACCCCTGCCGTTTTCGTTTGCAGACCCCAGGTGCGGGCCGCAATGGAAAAATCGGCACCGGAGGCGGGCGGGCCCCACATCCTGGACCTCGACGACCAGGGAGGAGGCACCCTGGCGGACGCGGCCGCCAAGCAGCCGGACAGCTTTGAAACCGTGCCGCGGCAAGGAGACCACCTGGCCGCTCTCCTATACACTTCCGGCACCACCGGCCGTTCCAAGGGCGCCATGCTCTCCCACCACAACCTGGCGGCCAACGCCCAAACCCTGCATCGGTACTGGGGATTCCGCCCCGGAGATACCCTGTTGCACATGCTTCCCATCTACCACGTGCACGGTCTGTTCGTCGCCGTCCACTGCATCCTGCTGAACGGCGGTCCGATGTTTTTCGAGCCCCGCTTCGACGCGAAGCGCGCCCTCGAACTCCTGCCCCGCTCCACCGTGTTCATGGGCGTGCCCACCTACTACGTGCGCCTTCTCGCCGAGTCGGGCTTCACGCGCGAGACCTGCGCGAACATGCGCCTGTTCGTTTCCGGCTCCGCCCCCCTGCTCGACGAAACCTTCGAACTTTTCCGTACCCGTTCCGGCCACACCATCCTGGAACGCTACGGCATGACCGAAGGCGGCATGTTCACCTCCAATCCCTACGACGGGGAACGGCGCGCCGGCACCGTGGGCTTCCCCCTTCCCGGACTTTCCGCCCGCGTGGTGGACGACCAGGGCCGGCCCGCAGCACCGGGCGAAGCCGGACACATACAGGTGAAGGGCGAAAACGTATTTCGCGGCTACTGGCAAATGCCCGAAAAAACGCAAGAAGAATTCACCGACGACGGCTTTTTCAAAACGGGCGATCTCGGCAAATGGGACGACGACAGGTACCTGTGCATCGTGGGCAGGTCCAAGGACCTCATCATCACCGGCGGCCTGAACGTCTATCCCAAGGAGATCGAAGAAATCATCGATTCGATGCCCGGCGTTGTCGAATCGGCGGTGATCGGAACGCCGCACGCCGATTTCGGAGAGGCGGTGACCGCGGTGGTGGTGCGCTTGGAAAACGAGGACGGCTCGGATCTTACCGAAGCCCGCGTGATCCAGGCCGTCAAGGACACCCTGGCCAATTTCAAGGTCCCGAAACGGGTGCATTTCGTCCATGAACTGCCGCGCAATTCCATGGGAAAGGTGCAAAAAAACGTCCTGCGGCAACAATATTCGTCGTAGCGAATCCCGGGGAGGGGCGCCAGGGAAAAGGGGCTGTTGCCGAAAAGACCATCGAGGTTCGCCGATAGCGGAATGAACGAAAATCCCCTCCCTGCGATGGGAGGGGTTAGGGGAGGGTGTCGTATTTTCAGGTACTCACTCCCCCTTCCCCGACCCTTCCCACAATGTTGTTGACTGTACCTCCTCCCCCTTTGATGGGGGAGGCAGGGTGGGGGTGAAAAACTTAGCGATATCAATCCCCTCCCCCTGCCCCTCCCGCCAAGGGAGGGGAGTTCATGGAACGTCGCCCCTAAAGTCAACAGCATTGGACCCTTCCCACCGGGGGAAGGGAGTAGTCCACGCTATTTTGCGCTACCCGACCGAAATTTTGGATTTCGGCAACAGCCCCGCAAACGTTTCCCCCGCTTTTTCACCGGCAACGGACCGCTTCCCGGGCGGATTTTCCACCCCGGCCCCATCACTTTCCTCTTCCTCTTTCCGGCGAATTCGAAAGCTTTTGCTTTCCACCGGGCATTCACAATTGCCCTGCCACGGCGCGGACCAACAATATTGTCAAGATCCATCATGATTTTGGCACAAAATTGTGCCACTTCCTGCCCGTAAATATCGATATTTCATTGTAATTACAGCATATTTCCCTTTGGCATAGTCACTGCTAGAAAAAATGGCCGTACCGGACATGCAGCCACACGGCGGGGTTGGACGGGAACGAACAGGTTTCGGCGAATGCATGCCCGGTGCGGATCTTACACATTCGACCCGTTGAAGAACAATTTGCGTTTCAAATTCATCATTCACTTACCGACAGGAGGGTTCACATGAAGGGGGTAACCAAAGCTTTTGCCATTGCATCGTGTTTTGCCTTCGGTTTTGCCATGTTGGGGACGCCGGCGTTTGCCAAGCAGAAGGTCAAAGTGGCGTTCATTGCCCCGCTGACCGGCGGCGTTTCGGCCAACGGCATCGGCGGGCGAGATTCCGCCGACCTGGCTGTCAAGCTCCACAACAGCGATCCCAAGTCCAAGTATGAATACGAACTCGTGGCGCTGGACGACGAGTGTAAACCGGATATCGGCGTGCAGGTCGCCACCAAGGCCGCGGCAAACAAGGACATCGTCGCCGGGGTCACCCATTACTGCTCGGCGGTGGCCATGGGCACGGTGGGCGTTTACCACAAGTTCGGCCTGCCGGTGGTGGTGTGGGGGGCGGTGCTTCCGGATATCACTTATGGCAATGATTACAAAGAAGTACACCGTGTAAACGGGACGATGATCAACCAGAACGAAACGAACGCGAAGTTCATGACCGGCCTGGGCTACAAACGGTTTGCAATCATCCACGATACTACGGATTACGGCAAGGGGCACAACAAGTATTTCAGCAAGGCCCTGACCGAAGACGGGGGGCAGATCCTGGCCACTTTCGGAGTCACGGCCGACCAGCAGGATTTTACGGCGGAACTGACCAGCATCAAGGCCCTGAAACCCCAGGTCATTTACTTTGGCGGCCTCACTCCGATCGGCGTACGCATCCGCTCCCAGATGGAAAAGCTGGGGATCGACGCTCAATTCGAAGGGACTTCGGGAATCATGTCCGACGCGTACATATCGGGAGCCGGTTCCCTGGCGGAAGGAACGGTGGCCTTTCTGGAGGGCGCACCCGCCGAGAAGCTGCCCGGCGGAAAGTTCTTCATGGAAAACTACAAAAAGCAGGGATACGCGGAGGCCCCCGAGGTCTACGGCCCCTTCGCCTATGCGGGCATGGACCTCATCCTGAACATCATCGAGCAGGTGGGCCCCAACCGTGCCAAAATCACCAAGGCGCTCGGGGCGATAAAAGACAAGGACTCCATCATCGGTAAGATCACCTTTGACGATCACGGGCAGAACACGGTCGCCGTCATCACCAAGTACGTGGCCCAGGACGGCAAATGGGTAGTATGGGAAGACAGCGAATACGCTTCGGGCAAAAGGAAACTGAAAGGGCTGTAATCCGCCGCGCGCGGAGCGAAGCCGGGATTGGCGGCCGCATCCGGCCGCCAATCCCGAACGAGAATACAGGCTGTTAATGCAACCGATGAGGGGGGCCGCCGGGCAAACGAAACGACCTTCAGGGTCTTTGCCGGGCGGAAAATGCGGGGGCTCTTCGCAAAACCGGGACCAGTCGTTCGGATCGTCTACGGGAAACACGGGCGTCCCGCTGCCGGCACGTGCAGGACGCGAGAGGCAGCGGCGATTTTTCCCTTGCCCATCCTCCCGGCCGGACGCGCCCGACGGCCGGGAGCCGGAATCCCACCCTTCTCCTCCTCCGGGATATATCAGAACAGGACAGCGGAATGGATATCGGGATCTTAGGTCAATACGCGGTTAACGGCATCATGCTGGGCATGATGTATGCGCTGGTCGCCGTGGGCTTCACGCTGTTTTTCGGCGTTCTGGACGTCATCAAGTTCTCCCATGGAGATGTACTCATGATGGGGGCGTTCGCCGCCCTGGCCACATTCATGGGAAACAGCGCATCGGATGTGCTGACGCGTTTCGTGTTCACCATCTGCGCGGGAATGTCCTGCACGGCCCTTCTGGGGGTATTGGCGGCCAGGTACTTGGTGCTGCCCCTCAAATCGGCGCCGTCGTTGAATACTCTACTCATTACGCTCATGTTCGGGAGCGTGCTGCGGGAAGCCGTCCGGCTCTTCTACCCGGACGGATCGAACCCCAAGCCCTTCCCGGCCCTTTTATCCACAAAGTCTTACGAGTTCGGGAATTTTATGCTCAGAATCGACAGCATGGTCCTGCTGCTGGCCGGTTTCCTGGTGATCGTCGCCATTCACTACATCGTGAACAAGACCCGGCTGGGCTTGGCCATCCGGGCGGTGGCGCAGGACCAGGAAACCGCCCAGACCATGGGAATCGCCTTCAAGACCGTGGTGCTGGTCACCTTCGCCCTGGGGTCGGTCGCCGCGGGCATCGCGGGCATCATGAACGGGATCTACTACAGCGAAATCAACTTCGGCATGGGGCTCCTGCTGGGGGTGATCGGGTTCAGCGCCGCGGTGATCGGGGGGCTGGGAAACCTTTACGGAGCCATCCTGGGCGGCTTCATCTTCGCAGCCCTGCAGACCATCGGCGCCGTAGCGCTTCCCTTCGCCAGCGCCTACAAAGACGTGTTCGCCTTCGGCGTTGTCATCCTGCTCATGGCTTTCCGCCCCACGGGACTCATTGCGGAAAAGCTGAGCGAGCGGGTATAGGAGGGACCTGGTATGA
>LUZZ01000502.1 GCA_001603845.1 Syntrophobacterales bacterium Delta_01
ATCGCAACCTCTATGAAGAATTCAACGCCCTCCTGGACGCCATTCCCGACACCCTGGTGCTCCTGACGCCCGATTTCAAGCCGGTGTGGGCCAACCGCGCCTATGCGATCAACGCCGGGGAGAACCGGGACCATTTCTGCCCCACGGGACAGTGCTGCTTCGAGCAGCTCCACGGGCTGGAGGAGCCGTGCGTGTGGTGCCCCGCCCCCCAAAGCTTCGGGAGCGGGAAACCGGCGACCTCCGTCATCACCACCGAAAAGGGCTCCGTGCTCGAAGTCCGGTCCGTTCCCATGCACGACGAGAACGGAAAGGTGATCAAGCTCATAAACGTGGCCCGGGACATCACCGAGGCCCGGCGCGCGGAAGAGCGGCTCCAGCGCACCAACAAGGAGATGGAGTACCTGCTGGCTTCCATCCCGTCGTTCCTGATCGGATTGAACCCGGAACACCAAATCGTACAATGGAACAAAGCGGCGGAGAGGACCTTCGGCATCGACAGCGTCGCCGCCCTGGGAAAGGACATCGACCGGTGCGGAATCCAGTGGAACCGGGACCAGATCGCCGAGGCGATCTCACTGTGCCAGACCGGGGACATCTCGACGAAGCTCGATGAGTGCCGGTTCGTCAAGCCCGAAGGCAAGGAGGGGTTCCTGAGCGTCATGATCTCGCCCGTGGACGCCTTGGGCAACGGCCACCGGGGCACGCTCCTCCTGGGATACGACGTTACCGAGCGCAAAATCCTGGAGAGCCAGCTCGTGCAGGCACAAAAGCTGGAATCGATCGGGCAGCTCGCCGCCGGTATCGCCCACGAGATAAACACCCCCGCGCAGTACGTGGGAGACAACGCCCGGTTTCTCCAGGACGCCTGCGGCGACCTGGAGCGGATCAACGAACTCTACGACCGGCTGGCCCGGGAGGTGGGGGCCGGAGGGCAGGTCGAAGACCTGGCGCACCAGATCGAAACGACCGCCGAGGAGATCGACCTCGGGTTCCTGAGGGAGGAGATCCCCAAGGCCATCCGGCAGTCTCTCGAAGGGATCGGCCGCATCAGCAACATCGTGCGGGCAATGAAGGAATTTTCGCATCCGGGAACGGACGTCAAAAAGAAAATAGATCTTAACCGGGCGATCGAGAGTACGGTAACGGTCGCCCGGAACGAATGGAAGTACGTGGCCGAGGTGACGATGGAACTCGATCCCGCCCTTCCGCCCGTGCCCTGTTTGCCGGGAGAACTCAACCAGGTGATCCTGAACGTGATCATCAACGCCAGCCACGCGGTCGCCGACGCCATCAAGCAGAACGGATCGGAAGAGAAAGGGACCATAACCATCAGGACCCTGGCCCGTGAAGATTACGCCGAGATCCGGATCGGCGACACCGGGACCGGCATTCCCGAAAA
>LUZZ01000109.1 GCA_001603845.1 Syntrophobacterales bacterium Delta_01
GGATAAATGATAATAGATAGAGAATGATGTGAAGAGTCGTGAGCTTGAACGTCAGAGTTTTAGGACTTTTCATCTTTCTTAAAAACATAGCCAAACCTTTTGACTGTCTGGATCAGTCTGAGACCGCATGCTCCGTGAATTTTGTCTCTCAAATGCGAAATGTGCACATCGATGATTTTGGTTCCGGGATCAAAATCATAACCCCAGACCTCGCTCATGATCATTGCCCGGGATACGATTGATCCTTCATTTTCCATGAGATACTTAAGCAATAAGAACTCCTTGGGCTGCAGGTCTATCTCGGCGCCACCGCAGAAAACGCGCCTGCTGAGAAGATCAATGTCCAAACCGTGGATCGACAATAAGTTTGTGGCAGACTTTTCGGTAATCTTCCGCCGTACGACTGCATTGACCCTTGCCACTAATTCAGAGAAAGAAAATGGCTTGGTCAAGTAGTCATCACACCCTGTGTCCAGGCAGTATACCTTATCATGGACTGATTGCCGGGCACTGACAATAATGACGGGTGTCTCTATTCCTCCTTTCCTTATGTTCTGAAGGACGGAGAAGCCATCCATGTCCGCGAACATGAGGTCCAAAAGAATGACGTCGAAGCTCTGGTTCAGAGCGATGACGAGTCCTCTCTCCCCCGTGTCCGCGATCGTCACTTCGTGTCCAAGCTTTTCGAATCCGCTTGCCACAGGAGTTGCAATCTCGGCGTCATCTTCAACAATCAGTATCCTCATCCCATTGCCCTCGGCACAGATTGCGCTCCGCTTAAAGATCACCCTTTTCAATACCATACACGGGCCGAACCAAAAGCTAAAAAAAATTAACCCAACAGGAGGCAGGTTGACGGAACCGCCGAAGACGATCGAGGGACGCCGCCAGAACCATGGGACTTACCGTTTCTTCATCAATCGAATACGATAGGACAAGTGCAGAAGGCAACCGATTTCCTCCGAATCAAGATAGAACCAGCTAAGAAGTTCGCCCTGTCACCAGTCTCCGGGATTTCATGGTTCCTTCATAATCGCGGGTGGCCCGGATAGGTTGCTTCCTATCCGGGCGCGAAGCGCAAGAGGACGCGATAGAGCATGGACCCGCCTGGTTCCCGGTATGCATTTCATGCCGGAAACCTTCCGTGTGGTCTCTGTCATCGAGTACAACCGGGATGGATATCGTGCATGACGTTTAAGTGCAACGGGACGGCTCTCTCTCGGTAAGCACTCCCGGCGTGGATTGCTTCCCCAAACGTAGTGTGGAAATCCCCTCTGCCCCGTCCCCGGTGGTTTCAATTATGGAACAGCTCGTGGGAAATCGCCGGGTCTTCCCGGTCTACATCCCGCCGGCCCCTCCTCCTTGGTGGTTTCCACCACGGGATAACCTTTGGAGAGTGCATTGAGCAGGTCGTGAGTCCCTTTGAAAGCGTCCTGTCGAGTATTGCCTCTCTCCTGTTCGCTGAACAAAAAGCCGCTTGATTTTACACAATTGATAGTGTAGCCTAATGTGTAATGGAGGTACCGCATGGCGACGAATCTGGCTATTGACGACAAACTGATTGAAGAAGCCCGCCTCATCGGCAAACATGCGACAAAGAAGGGCGCGGTTACGGAAGCGCTCCTTGAATACATCCAGCGCCGCAAACAGATCGAGATTCTCGATTTGTTCCATTCTGTCGACTACGATCCGGATTATGATTACAAGGAACAGCGCAAGAAACCATGAAAGTCCTGGTCGATACCTGCATCTGGTCTCTGGCATTGCGGCGAAACGATGCTTCCGATGGTCCGGAAGTGATCGAGTCTATGGAGCTGATCAAGGAGCTGCGGGTACAGTTGATAGGACCGGTGCGGCAGGAAATCCTTTCCGGGATCAAAAGCATGGATCAATTCACGAAGCTTCGCGATTACCTGCGTCCGTTTCCCGATCTCGAACTGACATCCGGAGATTTCGAGTCCGCCGCCGAGTTCTGTAATCTGTGTCGCGGTAAAGGGGTGCAAGGTTCAAACACCGACTTTCTCATCTGTGCGGTAGCCGTGCGGCACCAGATGCCCGTTTTTACCACAGATGCGGATTTCACTTTCTTCCGGCAACACCTGCCGGTCAAACTATATCGGTTGCGCGTGGCGTCGTAGCCGGACCGGCACAGCAACGACGGTACACGAGGTTATAAAGGGACGGGGTCTTGATCCCGTTCCGCCTGCACGTCCTCCTGGAGCCCCCTCATAGGCGCCTGCCTGAACCCGGCCTTATCCCCAGGTTGACCCAACCGGCTTCCCGAGTGTGGATTTCACCGCCGGAATATTCCCAATACTCCAACGTAGTTTCAGCTATGGAGTATCCCCCGAGCCCATTCGGCCGGGCCATCGGTGCCGGCGCCCGCTAAAAGCTGTAACCGATGGACAGCCCCCCGTTGATGCCGGCGCTGCCCGATCCGTCGCCGAGTGCGCCGTTGACTTCGGCTTTGACGACAAAAACGTCGTGCCGGGCCGTGGCGGCCAAACCGGCTTTCATGATGTCGCGGCTGTTGAAGGCGGAATGCTGGCTCACGGAGAACCCGTAAAGCGTCCCGGTGCTTTCCACCTGGGGATCGGTGAGGACCCGTTCGTAGCCGAGAGTGACGGAAGGCGTCACGTCCCAGCCGTTGAACTGCTGCCGGTCGAAGCCGAATTCCACGTCAACCGGGACGCTGACAAACGTTTTGTCCAAGCCGTTGACGCGCAGGGCCAGGTCGCTGCCGCTTTCGTTGAACCCGCCGAGGGTTACATAGGTAACGCGAACTCCCGTTTGCAGCGTGACGGTGACCGGGGCCAGGCGAATCACGTCGCCGATGCCCGCCAGGCCGCTGAACACGCCGCCGTCGGTGTTGCCGGTTGCGCTCCCCAGACCGCCGCTCAGGGTGCGCTCGCTTTTGTAGTCGATCCAACCGGCATCCGCTCGCGCCGTCACATAAGGACCGGCGTCAAGGGATGAAAAGGCGCAGCGTCCGCCCAGCGTGGCCAGCACGGTGTTCAAAGTGACGCTGGCGTCGGCGCTCCCGACCGAACCCCAATTGTAGCCGATGCCCAGATCGGCGGCGGTCCGGTCGTTAAACCGGCGAGTGGCTCCCACGAGTGTACCGGCGCTGGTTTCCGTGCTTCCGGCGACGCCGGCGGAACCGTCGGACCAGAATTCGCCCCCCAGGCCTGTCATCCAGAAACGGAACTGATCTTCACGAAGATCGCGGCCGGTCGTATCGGGTCCGGCCGCCCGGTCGATCTGCTGAGGCAGGCGCAGCAGGTACGCGGCGGCATCGGCATGAACCTGGCCTCCGACCTGCGCCTCGACGCCCCCCAGCG
>LUZZ01000503.1 GCA_001603845.1 Syntrophobacterales bacterium Delta_01
CCGGCCCGTTGTACTCGTTGATCAGGTAGAACCAGTCGATGGGCACCCACTGGTCGCGGCCGAGCGTCAGGTTGCGGGCCTTCGCCCAGCGCATCGGGAAATCCTGCAGAAACAGGCTACACAGCTCATCCGAGGTTTCCGTGTCGTAGATCGACTTTTTGAAATCCCCCACCGCCAGCGCGAAATCGTCCAGTTCCCCGTACTTGAACGAGGGAAACGGAAATCCCTTGATGAACGAAAAGAAACTGAACCGCTCCATCAGCTCCATCAGGGCGCTGGCTTCGGACTGCTGCGGCGTCGCCCCCTTGCCCATCTGCTTCCGGGTGCCCGTAAACCGCGTGGCGTCTTCACCGCACAGGCTGATATACACGGGAATATTCAGCCGGCCGGTGTCGATGCGCATGGTCTTTGCCAGCACGTTCATTTCCAGCCGGCCGAGCAGCTCGCGCACCCAGGCCACCGTCTGCGCGGGGGTGCGCACCTTGTCCTGGTCGTGCTTGAAGGTCTTGAAGCAGTCCCTGATCTCGATGTTGGATTTCATATCTTTTTCCTATGGAATAATTGAGGGCATTTTTTCTCTAACCGGGTGCGCGCGTTCCGGTTTCCGAAATTTCGGCGTGCTCAGTGGACGGCATCCTCCGAGCGTTCTTCGTGCTTGCGGATGAGTTCGAGAAGCGGATGGGCGGCCCGCGAATTGCTGTAGGAGCGCGGCACTCCCTTTATTCTTGCGAACTCCCGGAGGTTCTTGGGCCGCTGGAGGGCGAGCCGCAGAAGCGTTTCATTGGTGAGGATTCGGAAGGGGGCGCGGTCGCGGCGGCGGGCCTCCTTTTCGCGGAAAAGGTAGAGGGCCTGGAGGACGCGCTTGCCCGCCAGGTCGAGCGACTGGGCGCCGCAGATGTGCAGGAAATTCCCCGGCCGGAACGGTTTTTCCTGGAACTGCTGCTCGCACTCCTTCTGGAAAGCCTCCCGGGCAAGGTCCCAGAGCTGTTGTTCGCTCAACTCCTTCGCCAGGCGGCGTCTCAGGGGAATGAGGAAATGCGTGTCGTAGCGGGCGTATTCGAGCTGCTCGCTTCGCAGCGGGCGCTTCCCCCAGTCGTGGCGCTGCCATTTCTTATTGAGGCACACCCCGAAGTGCTCGTTCAGGATCTTGGCCAGCCCCAGTTGCTTGTAGCCCAGGATTCGGGCGGCAATGGCCGTGTCGAAGATGTTGTTCACGTCGAACTTGAAATCGCGCTTGAGGCCCGCGATGTCGTTGGGAGCGGCGTGGAAGATCTTTTCGGTGCCGGGATTGGCGAACACTTCGCCGAGGCTGCCGAGGTCTTCGATGGCGAGGGGATCGATGATAAAATCATCCTCCTCGGTGGATACCTGTATCAGGCAAATACGGTTATAATATGCATAGAAGCTGTTGGATTCCGTATCGATCGCTATGAATTCGACATTTCCAAGCTGGGATATAAATGAACAGAAATCATCCTGAGTCTGGATAACGATCACCGGCTTCAAATCCATAATATGCTTTTCCTGCACTAATCTCCTGTGGTATCCCTTCGGGGGAGAAGCGAGACCGAAGATGAACAAACGCAAAGGAAAATCCGACA
>LUZZ01000110.1 GCA_001603845.1 Syntrophobacterales bacterium Delta_01
TACGGCAGGCTGGTGGGCGACACGTACATCTGCATCGGCAGGGAGGACGGCTGGACACGGGCGGGGCTCTACACGGTCAAGGAAAAGGACATCGACCACGTATCCAGGAGCTACCCCAACGCGTGGGGCGAACCGGCGCCTATGCCCTGGGCGCTTCGCATCTATGAAACCGTTTGGATTCACGCCGGGGACATCGAAAGAAGCCATTGCTCGCACGGGTGCATCAATCTTCCCGTTTTCCAGGCGATGAAACTGTTCGACTGGGCGGGCAAGGGCACCCCGGTGCTCATTGTGGAATCCCTGCAGGAGGTGCCGGCGATCATGGCCAAAAACAAGTCCAACTGCTCCCTGTTTGCTTCCGCTTGTTGAAGGGCTTCCAGAGCGGCCGGCCGGTTGTTGAGCCGGAAATATTCCGGCGGCGCCTGTTGAACTTGCGGCGTTTGGATGATAGATTCACTTTTGCTCGACAAATTCGATTTTTCAAATATGATATTATTTTCACGAACCTCATCGTCCCAGTAAACCACTTGCACTTATGAACCGACTGCTGCAAAGGAGCCCAACATGCCCGAGTTTTCCTATCAGGAGCCCTTTCCGCTCGAAAAGGACGACACCAAGTATAAGCTGCTTACCAAGGATTATGTCAGCGTCGCAAATTTCGACGGCAAGCAGATCCTGAAGATTGAACCGGAAGGTCTTGCATATCTGGCAAACCAGGCCATGCGCAATGTCTCCTTTCTGCTCAGGCCCAAACAGATCCAGGCCTGGGTGTCGATTCTAAACGATCCCGAGGCGTCGCCCAACGACCGAGGCGTGGCCATAGCGCTTCTCCAGAACGCCGAAGTGTCCGCGAAGTTCGTCCTGCCCATGTGCCAGGACACCGGAACGGCCACCATCATCGGTAAAAAAGGCCAGCAGGTCTGGACCGGTGCAAAGGACGAGGAATTTTTGTCCAAGGGCGTCTACAAGACCTACACGGAAGAAAATCTTCGCTACTCGCAAACCATTCCGCTCACCATGTACGACGAGAAGAACTCCGGCTGCAACCTGCCCGCCCAGATAGACCTGTACGCCACGGAGGGAGCGGAGTACAAGTTCCTGTTCGTCGCCAAGGGCGGCGGGTCGGCCAACAAAGCCATGCTGTACCAGGAAACGAAGGCGCTGCTCAATCCGGCCAGTCTCGAAAAATTCCTGGTGGACAAGATGCTGACCCTGGGGACGGCGGCCTGTCCTCCCTACCACGTGGCCTTCGCCGTGGGCGGCACTTCGGCCGAAACGTGCCTGAAGACCGTCAAGATGCTCAGCACCGGCTACCTGGACCACCTGCCCACCACCGGAAACGACGGCGGCCAGGCGTTCCGTGACCTGGAACTGGAAAAGAAGGTCCTCCAGGCGGCCCAGAAGTCGGGGTACGGCGCCCAGTTCGGCGGAAGGCATTTCGCCGTAGACGTGAAGATCGTGCGCATGCCTCGCCACGGCGCGTCCTGCCCGGTCGCCATGGGTGTTTCCTGTTCCGCCGACAGGAACCTCAAGGCCAAGATCGACGCCAACGGGATCTGGATCGAGGAACTGGAGACCAATCCCGGCAGCTACATCCCGGAAAAATTCCGCGGAAAGCACGATCACGGCGTGGTCAAGATCAACCTGAACCGCCCGATGAAAGAGATCCTGGCGGAGCTTTCGAAATACCCGGTCAAGACCCAGCTTTCCCTTACCGGGACCATCATCGTGGGACGCGATATCGCTCATGCGAAGCTCAAGGAGCGCATCGACAAGGGCGAGGGGCTGCCTCAGTACATGAAGGACCATCCCATCTATTACGCCGGGCCCGCCAAGACCCCGAAGGACAAGCCTTCGGGATCCTTCGGCCCCACCACGGCCGGCCGCATGGATTCCTACGTCGACCTGTTCCAGTCCAACGGCGGTTCGATGATTATGATCGCCAAGGGCAACCGGAGCAAGCAGGTGACCGATGCGTGCCAGAAGCACGGCGGGTTCTACCTGGGGTCGATCGGCGGGGCGGCGGCCATCCTGGCGCAGGAAAACATCAAGAAGGTCGAGGTGCTCGAATATCCCGAACTGGGGATGGAAGCCATCTGGAGAATCGAAGTGGAAGATTTCCCGGCGTTCATCCTGGTGGACGACAAGGGCAACGACTTTTTCAGCCAGATAGCCTGCGGCGCGAAATAGAGCGGACTATATCCCGGCGGGAGATTGCGGCAGCCGACGCCGAACGATTCTCCCGCCGGCCTCAAAGTCTTTCCGGCCGGGCCTTCGAGCCCGGCTTTTCCGTTTGCGCGGCATGCCGCACGCTTCCATTAAGCGATTATTTTCCTAAACCCGCCGTGGGAAAAAGCCGACCAATCCCGTTAGGACCATAATGCGCCCGGTATGAGGGCTGCGAAATTTCTCCGGCTGCCGGGAGTCGCCGCGCCGGCCGCCTCCTGGAAGAACCGATTCGGAAGGAAAACGGGAATGGATATGATAGACGTGTTGCTGGTACTGGGCTTGATAACGGCGGTGCATTTCCTGGGGGGAAAATCCGGCAGATCGGCTTCCCCGGTCCCGGTGAAAACCGATGCCCGCAACGAAAGAGGCGAAAAACCGCCGAAATCCGTTTAATCGCTTAAAAGCGCGGGGGGCGTTTCGCCACCGGCCCCTCCGTTCCTCCACGCCGCTTCGCGGCTCAATTTTCCGCTGGTGCCCAAGCTTCGGCTTGGGCACCCCTCACTGAGAAACTCCAGTTTCTGCTCAGGGCCGACGGGAAACAGGAGCCTCCAGGATTCGGTTCCCAAACCGGAGCTTGGGAACCGGCGGAAGGATATCAAGGTCCATCAATAGTAGAATGAACGAAAATAGTGGAACGAACGAAAATCCCCCTCCCCCTCCCCAATGTTGTTGACTTTAGGCTCCTCCCCCTTTGATGGGGGAGGCTGGGTGG
>LUZZ01000111.1 GCA_001603845.1 Syntrophobacterales bacterium Delta_01
CGAAGAGCAGCCCCTCCGTCACCGCTTCCTTTCCGTTTTCCGCCTCCGCCACCCTGCCTTCCACCCTTATCCCGGTTTTCAGGAAAACGGGTTTCAGGAACTCCACGGTGATCGTCCGGGTCAACACCACTGCATCCAGGAAACACACAGCGGCCTGGCCCATGACTTCGTCGAGCATCGTGGTGATGATTCCGCCGTGGACGAGGTTCTTCCAGCTCCCGAGGTGCTCGGGAACGTCCAGCCACGAGTAAACGGCTTTCCCGTCCGTGTGGAAACGCATGCGCAGGCCGTAAGGGTTGCGCGGACCGCAGGCGAAACAGTCATTGTCTTCTTTTACCGGAAGGCTTTCGAGCCCTTCCCGTACAAATCCGGAACTCACTGTGCAAACCTCGATTCCCAAAGATAATCACATATGTATTACAGATGTTCCCCATTATCCGCCATTGGCCGAACGCCTTTCAAGCGCAAAATGGACAACCGGTCCGGAACCTGAAAGGATTCGCGAAAACCGTGTGGATGACAAACGCTGCGTGCACCGCAGCACACACACGGCGAACCCGTGCGGCCGCGGAGGCTGCCCGGTCTGCTCTTCCGCGTTTTGCCGGCCATGCGCAATCTGCGGGTTGACATCGCGGGGGCGGCGTGGTATCAATACCGGTCCCTCGCGATGGTTATCTGAAACGCACGGAGTACGATTTTGCGCACGGGCGCAGAAAATTTGCGGCGGGGATTGTTTTTTAATTTTTTCTGTGCTATCTAGGAAAGCTTACTTGCGTTTTTTGGCCCGGCGCAGGCTTTTCGAAGGAGAGGTTCCCGAGCGGCCAAAGGGAGCAGACTGTAAATCTGCCGGCGTAGCCTTCGGAGGTTCGAATCCTCCCCTCTCCACCACAATAGAGATGTAGGAGATAGTGGCGGCTCAGCGAGTCATTGTCGTTGGTACTACATCACGTTGAATCGGGATTTGCCGGAATAGTTCCGGCCGGTTGCAGGGTTCAGATGACCGATCCCCCATCACGCGATGGACTTACTCCACTCTTCTCGTTGGCTGCTCTCTCGAAAGCCCACGTAGCTCAGCAGGTAGAGCACTTCCTTGGTAAGGAAGAGGTTCACCGGTTCGATCCCGGTCGTGGGCTCCATTTTGGCATACCGAGTGCGGCCGCAACCCCGTCCGCACCCCTTCAGAGCCTGGTAAATGTGGGCATAAGAGAACAACTTACCAGCATTTCGCGAATATTCCGGGAG
>LUZZ01000112.1 GCA_001603845.1 Syntrophobacterales bacterium Delta_01
AGAGCCTGGTAAATGTGGGCATAAGAGAACAACTTACCAGCATTTCGCGAATATTCCGGGAGTAAGGGCAATGGCTAAGAAGAAATTTGAGCGTACCAAGCCACATGTAAACGTCGGGACTATCGGTCACATCGACCATGGGAAGACCACCCTCACCGCGGCGATCACCAAGCAGCTCGCCAAGAAGGGCAAGGCACAGTTCATTCCCTTCGACCAGATCGACAAGGCGCCCGAAGAGCGCGAACGGGGCATCACCATCGCCACCGCCCACGTGGAATATGAGACCGACAGGCGCCATTACGCGCATGTGGACTGCCCGGGCCATGCCGACTATATCAAGAACATGATCACCGGCGCCGCTCAGATGGACGGCGCGATCCTGGTGGTGGCGGCCGACGACGGCCCCATGCCCCAGACCCGCGAACATATCCTTCTGGCCCGCCAGGTGGGGGTCCCCTATATCGTGGTGTTCCTCAACAAGGTGGACATGGTGGACGACCCCGAGCTGATCGAGCTGGTGGAGCTCGAGTTGCGCGAGCTTCTGACCAAGTACGGGTTCCCCGGAGACGACATCCCCATCATCAAGGGATCGGCGCTCAAGGCCCTGGAAGCCGAGGACGTGGACAACTCCGATGCCAAGTGCGTGTTCGAGCTGATGGAAGCCATCGACGAATACATTCCCGATCCGGTCCGCGACGTGGACAAGCCCTTCCTGATGCCCATCGAAGACGTGTTCTCCATTTCCGGGCGCGGGACGGTGGTGACCGGCAGGGTGGAGCGCGGGATCATCAAGGTGGGCGAGGAAGTGGAGATCGTCGGGTTCCGGCCCACGTTCAAAACGGTTTGCACGGGTGTGGAGATGTTCCGCAAGACTCTGGACCAGGGGCAGGCGGGAGACAACATCGGGGTGCTTTTGCGCGGCACGAAGCGCGACGAGGTGGAGCGCGGCCAGGTAGTGGCCAAGCCGGCGTCCATCACTCCGCACACCCAGTTCAAGGCCGAGGTCTACGTATTGAAGAAGGAAGAAGGCGGGCGCCACACGCCGTTTTTCCCCGGCTACCGGCCCCAGTTCTACTTCCGCACGACCGACGTCACGGGCGTCATGACCCTTCCCGAAGGCGTGGAGATGGTCATGCCCGGCGACAACATCAGTTGCGAAGTACAGTTGATCACTCCGGTGGCCCTTGAGAAAGAACTTCGGTTCGCCATCCGCGAAGGCGGCCGCACGGTGGGTGCCGGCGTACTGACAGAAGTAATAAACTAGGTGAAACTGAAACGCGATAACCGGAGCTTTGCCGGCTCCGGTTGTCTTTTTGATAGGAATGAACGGACATGGTGACGAATCAGAGAATCCGCATCCGCCTGAAGGCTTACGATCACAAGTTGCTGGACCAGTCCACCAACGAGATCGTCATGACCGCCAAAAAGACTGGTGCGCGCGTTGCGGGGCCCATCCCGCTACCTACCAAGATCAACCGGTACACCGTGCTGCGGTCCCCTCACGTGGATAAGAAGTCGCGCGAGCAATTCGAGATACGCGTCCACAAGCGGCTGATAGACATTCTCGAACCGACCCAGCAGACCGTTGATTCCTTGATGAAACTGGACCTTTCCGCCGGGGTCGATGTCGAGATAAAGCTCTAAAGAAGGCTTTCGGGCGGCAGTTGCACTGAAAGAGAGTGGAGTATCATGATAGAGGCTATTATTGGACGCAAGCTCGATATGACCCAGGTTTTCGCCGACGACGGCACCGTGTATCCGGTCACGCTCGTCCAGGTCGGGCCGTGCACCGTCACTCAGGTGAAGACGCCCCAAACCGACGGCTACTCCGCCCTCCAGGTCGGTTTCGGCACGAAAAAGGCCAAATCGGTCAACAAGCCTCTCAAGGGGCACCTGGACAAGGTGGGCAAAGGGTATTTCGAGGTGCTGCGCGAAATTCCGGTGGAGGACCCCTCGGAGCATAATCCGGGAGACCAGATCCTGGCGGATATATTCGAGATCGGCGACCGCATCGACGTGATCGGAAAGAGCAAGGGCAAGGGCTACGCAGGTACGATCAAACGATGGAATTTCGGGCGCGGCCCGTCCGGCCACGGTTCGAAGAACATCAGGGAACCGGGGTCCACCGGTATGGCCACCTACCCCGGCCGGGTCATCAAGGGCAAGAAGATGCCGGGCCAGAAGGGCGACAAGCGCACGACGGTCCTCAACCTCACAGTGGTGGACGTGCGCCCCGAAGAGAACCTGATCATGGTCCACGGCGCCGTTCCTGGTTCAAAGAATGGAATCGTCATTCTCCGCAGGACAAACCGGGTGAAATAGGCGCGCCGAAGGCGGAATAGATTTTTGGGGATTAACATGCCGACAGTCGATATTTTCAACGTGAACCGAGAAGTTACAGGGCAGCTCGAACTGAGCGACTCCATTTTCGGAGTGCCCGTGAAGCCTCATGTGCTGCATGAGGTCGTAGTGTACCAACTGGCCAAGCGCCGGTCCGGGACCGTAAAGACCAAGGGCCGGAGCGACGTTTCCGGCGGCGGTAAGAAACCCTGGCGGCAGAAGGGAACCGGCCGCGCACGCGCCGGGACCAGCCGTTCCCCCGTGTGGCGCGGCGGCGGCACCATCCACGGCCCGCAGCCCAGGGACTACGACATGCGGGTGCCCAAAAAGGTGCGCCGGCTCGCTCTCAAGATGGCGCTCAGCCAGAAGGTCATCGACAACGGGTTCACGGTTTTCGACCAGTTGAAGCTCGAAGCGATCAAGACCAGGGACTTCGCGGAAATACTCGACCGGTTCGGCTTTCGCAAGACCCTGGTGGTGCTGCCGGAACACGACGAGATTATCGAAAAGTCCGCGCGCAATATTCCTAACGTGAAGGTCCTGCGTTCGGAAGGACTCAACGTCTACGACCTGCTGAATTTCCAGTCGGTGGTGTTGAGCAGGGACTGCGTGGGCAGGATCGAGGAGGCGCTGGCATGAGCAAGAACAGCTATGAAGTTTTGAGACGCCCCCTGATTACCGAGAAAAGCACCGTGGAGAAGGAAGAGCGCAACAAGCTCTGCTTCGAGGTGGACCGGCGCGCCAACAAGATAGAAATCAAGCAGGCGGTCGAAAAGATTTTCAAGGTGGACGTGCTGGACGTGCACACCATCGCCATGAAGGGCAAGAAAAAGAGGGTCGGCCGGCATTTTACGCAGCTCCCCGACTGGAAAAAGGCGGTGGTGACCGTCAAGGCCGGCCAGCGGGTCGAGTTCTTTGAAGGCGCATAGGCAGGAGAGGAAAAGGTAAAATGGGAATCAGGAAAGTGAACCCGACGTCTGCGGGCCGTCGGTTCCAGACATACGCCACTTTCGAGGAAATCACGACCGACAAGCCGGAAAAGAGCCTCATCGAACCGCTTCGCAAGACGGGCGGCCGCAACAACGCCGGCCGGGTCACGGCCTGGCAGCGCGGCGGCGGACACAAACGGCTCTTCCGCATCATCGATTTCAAGCGCAACAAGGAAGGCATCCCGGCAACGGTCGCCACCATCGAATACGATCCCAACCGCTCGGCCAACATCGCCCTGCTCCACTACGCGGACGGTGAGAAGCGCTACATCCTCGCCCCTGTGGGCATCAAGGTGGGAGATCGGATCATCACCGGCGCCGATGCGGACATCAAGCCCGGCAACTGCCTCAAGCTGGCCAATATTCCTCTCGGCACCGTGCTGCACAACATAGAGATGCGCCCCGGCAAGGGCGGCCAACTGGCCCGCTCGGCCGGCTCCAGCGCTCAGCTCATGGCCAGGGAAGGCAAGTACGCCACCCTGCGCATGCCGTCGGGCGAGATGCGGATGATTTCCGTGGAATGCAAGGCGACGGTCGGCCAGGTGGGAAACATCGACCACGAAAACATCTCCCTGGGCAAAGCCGGACGGACGCGCTGGCACGGCACACGGCCTCACGTGCGCGGTGTCGCTATGAACCCGGTGGACCATCCGATGGGCGGCGGCGAAGGCCGCAGCTCGGGCGGCCGCCATCCGTGTACGCCATGGGGTATTCCGACCAAGGGCTACCGCACGCGCAAGCCCAAGCAGAGCGATAAACTCATTATTCACCGGCGCAAGTAGCGGCCGGTCGGACAGGGTATCATAAGGTATCGGGCCTGCGGTTTCATCAAATCCGGGCGCCCGTCAACAGGAGGAAATAGTGCCTCGGTCTTTAAAAAAAGGGCCATTTGTCGACGATCATCTCAGCCAGAAGGTTTTTCGCGCAAGGGAAACCGGTGACCGGAAGGTGATCAAGACCTGGTCGCGCAGGTCCACGATTCTGCCGGAATTCGTCGGAGTCACCCTTGCCGTCCACAACGGGAAGAAGTTCATCCCGGTGTTCGTGACCGAGAACATGGTCGGACACAAGCTGGGTGAGTTCTCCCCCACCAGGACCTTTTACGGCCATGCCGGCGACAAGAAGTCTAAAGTCAAAGGGAAGAAATAATGGAAGTAAGAGCCGTTAGCAAATACCTGCGGGTTTCTTCGCAAAAGACCAGGCTGGTTGCAGACATGGTGCGCGGCAAATCGGTGAGCGACGCGCTCATTTTGCTCAGGTTCACCCCCAAAAAGAGCGGGCGGCTCCTGACCAAGACATTGCGTTCGGCGGTGGCCAACGCGGAGAGCGCCTACAGCCTGGATGCCGACAAGCTGTATATCAAGACGGTAACCGTGGACCAGGGACCGCGCCTGAAAAGGTTTCGCCCGCGGGCGATGGGACGGGCCACGCGCATCATCAAGCCGTCGAGCCACATTACCGTGGTGCTGGCCGAGAAATAGTCCCCTTCGGGGGTTATATTTAATGTTGAAATTTTGAAATCACCTGATGGAGGTGAAGTTTGGGACAGAAAGTTCATCCAACCGGGTTCCGGCTCGGTGTCCTCAAGACGTGGGATTCGAAGTGGTTCGCCACCAAAGACTATTCCAAGCTCGTTTTCGAGGATCGCCAGATCCGCGATTACGTAAAGGAGCGGCTCTTCCATGCCGGTATTTCCAAAACGGAGATCGAGCGGGCCGCCAATAAGGTGAAAATCCGGATCCACACGGCTCGGCCCGGGATCGTTATCGGGAAGAAAGGCGCCGAGATCGAAGTGCTGCGGCGCGACCTCGAACGCAGGTTCCACCGCGAAGTGCTCATCGACATCCAGGAAGTCCGCCGTCCCGAACTCGATTCCACGCTGGTAGCCGAAAACATCGCCCTGCAGCTCGTTCGCCGCGTCGCTTTCCGGCGCGCCATGAAGCGCGCGGTAAGTTCGGCGCTGAAGTTCGGGGCGAAAGGGGTTCGCGTGGCCTCCGCCGGCCGCCTGGGCGGCGCTGAAATGGCCCGCCGCGAATGGTACCGTGAAGGCAGAGTGCCCCTTCACACCCTTCGAGCCGACATCGACTATGGAACGGCCCTTGCCAGGACGACCTACGGAATCATCGGGGTCAAGACCTGGATTTTCAAGGGGGAAGTCCTGCCCTAGGGCGGGAACCGCGCGGTTTTCGGCCGCGGTCGCGCGCGGGGGCCCCCTGCCCCGCGGTGGTTGCCACGGCTGTGGACCGGAGCTGCTCGCGTAGCGGAGGTATTTTCGGAAATTTGCAGGGACGGGTGCCTGCCCGCCTTGTGCATGGTACCGGGAGAGACAGGAAATGTTAGCGCCCAAAAGAGTCAAATTCAGAAAAGTGCAAAAGGGCCGGATGCGCGGCACGGCGTTTCGGGGCAGCGATGTCAGCTTTGGCGATTTCGCGCTCAAGGCCGTTGAGTGCGGATACGTCACTGCGCGGCAGATCGAAGCGGCGCGCGTTGCCATCACCAGGCACGTCAAGCGCGGCGGCAAGGTCTGGATCCGCATCTTCCCCGACAAGCCCTTCACCAAGAAGCCGGCCGAAACCCGCATGGGTAAAGGCAAGGGCTCTCCCGAGGGCTGGATGGCCGTGGTCAAGCCGGGTCGAATTCTTTACGAAATCAAGGGTGTGAGCGAAGTGATCGCGCGCGAGGCGTTGAACCTCGCCGCCCATAAGCTTCCGGTGCCCACCCGCTTTGTCTCCAGGACGGATGTGCTATGAAATCAGGCGCTTTACGGGATATGACCAAAGACGAACTGTTCGTCAAGCTCAACGAGCTTCACGAGGCACAGTTCAACCTCAAGTTCCAGCACGCCACCGGGCAGTTGGAAAACACCGCGCAGCTCCCCAATATCAAGAAGGACATTGCGCGCATAATGACGATTTTGTCCGAACTCGACAGGAAAGCCGGAGCATAGGGGCCGCAATATTATGGAAGAACGCAAGTCAATCAGGAAAACACGTGTCGGCAAGGTCTTGAGCAACAAGATGGACAAGACCGTGGTGGTCATGGTCGAGCGGCTGATACAGGACAAGATGTATCGTAAATTCGTCCGCCGCCGCAACAAGTTCAAGGCTCACGACGCCCAGAACGCCTGTTCGGTGGGAGACCGCGTGCTGATCGAGGAAAGCAGGCCGATCAGCAAGGAAAAGCGCTGGCTCGTGGTGAAGGTACTGGAAAAAGCGGCCGTCTGACGCAGAACGGACGTCGGACGACAGAGGTCGGAAAAAGATGGGTCCGCCGTTTTCCGTCCTCCGTCTTCCGACTTCCGATGCATGGAGTAAGCAATGATTCAAGCGGAAACTCAATTAAACGCCGCCGATAACTCAGGCGCCAAGCGGCTTTACTGCATCAAGGTGCTTGGCGGTACCAGAAGGCGCTACGCTTCGGTTGGCGACATCATCGTGGTGTCCGTCCAGGAAGCCATCCCCAACGCGAAGGTGAAGAAGGGCGACGTGCTCCGGGCGGTGGTGGTTCGCACCCGCAAGGAAGTCCGGCGTCCCGACGGGTCCTACATCAAATTCGACGACAATTCCGCGGTGCTGATCAACGCGGCCAAAGAACCCATCGGCACCCGCATTTTCGGACCGGTCGCCAGGGAATTGCGGGCCAGGCAGTTCATGAAGATCATTTCGCTCGCCCCTGAAGTTCTTTAGCGGCAAAGGACAATTCGATGAAACACCAGAGTTTTCATATCAAGAAAAACGACACGGTGCAGGTGATCGCCGGCAAGGATAAGGGTAAGAGCGGCAAGGTCATGCGGGTCATTCCCAAAAAGGACCGGGCCATCGTGGAGAAGATCAACATGGTGAAGCGCCACATGAAGCCCAGCCAGCAGCAGAGGCAGGGCGGCATACTGGAGAGGGAAGCCCCCATCCATATTTCGAACCTCATGTTGATCTGTTCGAAGTGCACTGACCCGACCAGGGTGGGCTACAAAACGATCGACGACCGCAAAGTCCGGTACTGTAAAAAGTGCGACGAGGTCATCGACTAGAAGCGTCCACCGCAAAGGCGGGAATGGAGGAACCATGGCGGTATTGCGGGACAAATACACCCGGGAGATAGTCCCCCGTCTCCAGGAGCAGTACAAGTACAAGAGCCCGATGCAGATTCCCCGGATCACGAAAATCACCGTGAACATGGGGCTCGGGGAAGCGATCCAGAACATCAAGATTCTGGACTCGGCGGCGGCCGAACTGTCGCAGATCGCCGGGCAAAAACCGGTGATCACCAGGGCGCGGCAGAGCATCGCCGCCTTCAAGCTCAGGAAGGGCATGCCCATCGGGTGCATGGTGACGCTACGCGGCGACAGGATGTACGAATTTTTCGACAAGCTGGTGAACGTCGCCCTCCCCCGCGTGCGCGACTTCCGCGGCGTTTCCCCCAAGGCGTTGGACGGCAGGGGCAATTACACGCTGGGCATCAAGGAGCAGATAATTTTCCCTGAGATCGACTACGACAAGATCGACAAGATCAAGGGGATGAACATAACGATCGTCACTACGGCCACGACGGACGAGGAGGCCAGATCCCTTCTGGCGCTCATGGGAATGCCGTTCAGGCAGTAAGAAGGAGGCCTCTTTGGCTAAGAAGTCACTCATTGCAAAAGCGAAGCGCTCGCCCAAGTTCAAGGTCCGGACCTACAACCGGTGCCCCGTGTGCGGACGGCCCCGGGGGTACCTGCGCAAGTTCGGCCTGTGCCGGATCTGCTTTCGCGGAATGGCCCTCAAGGGTGAGCTGCCCGGCGTCGTCAAGGCCA
>LUZZ01000113.1 GCA_001603845.1 Syntrophobacterales bacterium Delta_01
CGCCAGGCGCGACCTGGACAGGTTCGACCTCGATGCCCGGGACCTGACCATCATGGGCGTGGAGTGGTGCGGAGGGTCGCAGGGGCTGCCGCTCGGCTACGAATACCACGAAGACCGGAACCGGCTGGCCGTCTTCCTGCCGGAAACGGTGAAGGCGGGCCGGGAGTTTGCGATCAGGACCCGGACCGCCTGCCATCCTACGGAATTCCTCCTGGAGGGCATCTACAAGGACGTCACTCCCGAGGGGGCCCCCCAGCAGTACGTGTCGCAGTGCCAGCAGTGGGGGTTCCAGCGGATCATGCCCATTTTGGACGATTGCCGCGCCAAGTGCACCATGACCACCACCATCGAGGCCGACGTCGCCTACACTCACCTGATCAGCAACGGCAATATCGACCGCACCTCGAATCCGGACGGGGTCCCGGTCCGAAAGCCCGGCAGCCCGGACCGGCAGGTCATCACTTTCCATAATCCGGTCCCCATGGCGCCCTACCTGTTCCTCGTGTGCGCGGGCACCTGGGACGTCTTGCGCGACAGTGTCCGCTACGACGGCGGTCGCACGGTGGCCCTGGAATACCTCGTGCCGCCGGGCATGGTCGGCGGAGCGGCCGTGCCCATGGAAATTCTGAAAAAATCGGTCCTGTGGGTCGGCAAGACCCAGGACTACGAGTACACGGGGGACACCTACCGCACCATTTGCATGAGCCGGTCCAATTTCGGCGGCATGGAAAACGTGGGGAACACCACCATCGTGACCGATGCCGCCCTCATCCACGAACATTCGCTCGACCAGTCGCTTCTCTATGCGCACCAGGTGATCGTGCACGAGTTCGAACACAACCAGTGCGGCAGCGAAACGACCATGGAAACGCCCTTCGACGTGTGGCTCAACGAAGCCTACACGGTGGACGTCGAACGCCGGTTCATGGCCGATATGTTCGACCCGGCGATGGTTCGCCTGCTCCAGGTGGAGAGCATCCGGAACCCTCTCCTGGGGCCCCTGGCGATAGAAGACGCCGGCCATGCCGGGCGCATCGTGCGCGAGGGGTTCAACGACCCGGACGAGTTGATCGACGGCGTCACGTACGTCAAGGCCGCCGAGGTGATCCGCATGCTGCGCCTGCTCATCGGGCAGGAGGTCTTCAAGAAGGGAAAGGGCCTTTATTTTTCGCGCTACCGGAACTCGAACGCCAACACCGACCAGTTTTTCGCCTGTTTCGAGGAAGTTTCGGGAAAGTCGCTCGAACAGTTCAAGCGGGAATGGCTCTACCGGATCGGGTATCCGAAAGTGAGCGCCTCGACCCGCTACGACCAGGCCGCCAAACGGGCCGTGATAAGCCTTCGCCAGGAAATCGAACCGGGCGGGAGGCCGTTTGCGATCCCCATCGAAGTGGGCCTGGTGAGCGGCACGGGCAGCGACATTCCGGGGACCGCCCGGGTATTTGAACTCAACGAACCCCGCGCCGAACTGGTTTTTGAAAACTTATCGGAGCCGCCCGCGCTCTTTTCGATCAACCGCGATTATTCCTTCTACGGCACGTTCGTGGACGAAAGCGCCACGGCGAAGTCCCTGGTGCTCCAAACCCGCCTGGACCCCAATCACTACTGCCGGGTGGACGCTATGCGAAAGCTCACCGACATGGAGCGGGTGAAGCTCCTGCACGCCCCGGACGCGTCGGTCGATCCCGGCTGGCTGGGGCTCTACGGGGCAATCCTGGCCGACCGCGAACTTGCCCCGGCGCTCAGGTCCTACTTTCTGCGGATCGAAGAACAGCCCATGGACCGCGCTTACGTCGCCTGGTTTCCCGAACTGGTGCTGGCCAGGGAAGCCCTGATGAGCGCCGTAAACGGCCTCTACCGGACCGACCTGGTGGAACTTTTCAACGATCTGGACACCTACGAAATCTGGACCTCGGCAACCATCAGCAACGGCATCGGCGCCAGGATGCTCAAGCACGTCCTGCTCGATCTCATCGCCGTCAGCGATACAACCGAGAGCCACATGGTGATCCTCGACCACTTCCGGCGCGCCACGACGGCCAACGACAAGGTGGCCGCCCTCATGGCCCTCAACCGAAGCTCGGCGCCCGAACGCCTGGAAGTCCTGGAGGAAACCTACCGCGCCTGGTGTTCGCACCTCAGCGGATACGCCAACTACCTCAGAGTCGTCGCCTCCGGCACCCGCGAGGACGTTTTCGACCTGGTGGAAAAAGAAAGGCGGCGACCCACCTTCGATATCACCCAGCCCACGTGGTGCCGCGCCCTGTTCCTTACGATGGCCAACAACAACAAGATGATCTGGAACCCGCGCGGGATAAAATGGATCACCGACATGGTGGTGGAACTGGCCCCCATCAACTACACCAATGCGAGCCGCATGCTCAACGCGTTCCAGCACGTGCGCGTGATGAAACCGGAGTTGCGCGAACGGATAATCCCGGCGCTGGAGCGCATCGTCGGCGAAGTCTCGGAACAAACCAGCCCGGCCATCCACCGCCAGGCCAAGGCCTACCTCGGCAAAGTGGAGGCAGGCCCCGGTAATTAAAAAGAAAAACGGGGCGGCACGGAGGGCGCCGGGACGGGAACGATGTTGCCAGGCAACGAAAAATAATCTATCTTCCCGGTCGTAACCGTCGATGGCAGTGGCCGGCTTCGGCGAGTTTCCAAGCCGGCCGAAACAGCGCGACCACACAGCGTGCCGTCCCTGTTTGCCCCGTCGGCAAACCCCGAGCAACAAGCCTGGGTGGTGGAACCGGTAGACACAAGGGACTTAAAATCCCTTACGGCTTGTCCGTGTGCGGGTTCGATTCCCGCCCCAGGCAATGGGTTTTCTTAGTTCTTATGCGGTTTTTCGGTGGGTCGACGGTGGGCTATCGGTGTTGCGTTGGTGTTTCGGCGAGTCATTGCGTAGCCTTCCCTCAATTCCTCCAGGTCCTTCATGTAATAGCGCTCGAACGCCTTGTTCGTTTCGTGGTCGGTCAGCCGGCGCACTCCTTCCGGGCTCAAGTACTGGCGAAGCGCGACCGCAGAGCTGTGCCGTGTGCCCCCGTACAAATCAACTCCCTCGACTCCGAGATTTCTGCACGCGGTTTTCCACGTATCGTAGAAGATGTTCTTCCCAAACGCCTTGCCGGCCGGCTGCCCGCCGCCTCCACGGTCCCTGCGGAAAAAGGGCATCTTGGGAAATCCCCTCGGCAGCTCGCTTATCATTACCAGGTCCTCCTCAAAAAGCGGGATCACCTTGATTTTCTGCGTGCTCCTGTCCGTCTTGTGGCCCCGGATGAACACCAGGCCTCTCTCGTAATCGATGTCTTCCTCCAGGATGCCCAGCAGCTCCCCGGGCCGGGTGTTGATGTAGGTGGCAGCCCACAGTATCCCGATGTAGACTCGCGGGTTCTTTTCCCAGGTGAGCCGTTTCACCTCTTCCAGGATCGCAGCCTGCGTCTCCTTCGTCACAGTCCTGCGGTAGCCGAGTGAGAATTTCACCTGGGGGAATTCGGGCATCTGATCCTTCCTGATCACCTTGCGCCTGACCAGCCAAGTGAAAAAGTCGTGCAGGGTTGAAAGCAGGTTATGCTTGGTTTTGTCCCCGATATCGGCCTGGGCAAGTGTGAAGTCTTCGAGCTCGGCATAGCCGATTTCCTTGACGTTCATCCCGCCGAAATAACTCTGAATCCGGCGCACCTGGGGGCGCAGGTTCTTAAGGCTGCCCTCCTTAAGCAGCTTCTCCTTCGTCTCAAGGTACTTTTCAACCTGGGTCACGAGGCCTAAAGGGTTGGATTTCCGGTAATCCCTTGGGTCGTAGGTGCCCTCATCGTACTTGAACCGGATCCCGGTCAGTATGCGCAGGGCCGCTTCGTAATTGGTGGTTCTCTTGTAGAACTGGCGGCCAAACCTCACGATCAGGCTGCGCGCCCTCTCTTTCGGGTGCCTCGGGCAGCACACGGCGTCCCGGTGGTTGTCCGCCATCCTGCCCCCGCATTGCGGGCACCTCTCGTCGCTGTAAATCCCTCCCAGCATGCACATGCCCCCTTGCTCACCTATAGGAACAGGCGGCATGATATGACAAGTGAATACTGGTCGGCAACTACTCATTTAAACTACTCGTCCTCCACCGGCGTAAGAAATCGGATTCGGACTTCTTCGCGTAGCCTGGCGCTCACGCCGACAGGCCCCGTGATTTTCTCCTCGTACTGGCAGTTTTCCCTCCTGCACGGCACGATAAGCCCAAGCCGGTTGGAGATAATCGCCCCCAGGATTCCGGCCCCGCAGTCCCCGAAGCAGTACGCATCGATCTCACGCTCCTGCTCAGGGAAGAGCACTCCGTAAATCATTCCTTCCTCCTTTCCTTCATCCGCTCAATCATAAGCTCCATGACAGCCGAAGCCCTTTGAATATCAACGCTCCGCTTGGCGACCAGGGGGTGATTCCGCCTGGCATACTCGATATACTTGGCCTGCTCTTCTTCCCCCATCCGCTCAAACTCGGCTTTCGCGGCTTCCCACCTGGACTCTTCCTCGGCCGCGCCGTCCTTGGGCTTTGCGCGCTCAAGTCTGTTCCTGGCCTGCTGGAGCATCTTGTCGCGGTGCAACCGCGCCCAATCGAGTTCAACGGCCTTCCGAAAGTAGGCTGCGAAGTCGGTTTTCGCCCTGGTGAGCGCGTATTCCAAGTTGGAAACCACACAGTCGATTCCATGCTCCAGGGCGGCCCCCTTCACAAAACCGTGCATGAGCATCGTGTCCTGCGATGCAGGTATCAACGCCTCGAGCTCCTCCACTGTGAACCGCATCTGCACCTCACGCTGCTCAACCGCCTCGCCGCTCCCATTCTTCGGCGGTACAAAGTCCTTCCCAAGCCACCGGGCCTGCGCCGCCCGCCTTGCCCGCGCACTCCTTTCCGGAGCCTGCACTGCGTAAGGGTTCCACTGGCTCCAGTCGTGAATCGCATAGATGTCGCCATCCCTGTCCAGCAGCCCCAGGTCCTCAAGCGCCCCGACAAACTGCCCTGCGTCCCCTTCCCATCCCGCAGCGATCGCGATGTCTTCGGCCCCCATCCCGGTAAGCGCCCCATCCGGCCGTACCCGGCCCGTCCAAAGCAAAAGAAAGATGTGCCCGACGATCCCCGCATGCCCAAGCCGGCGAAACAGTCTCTTAGTCTTGGGGTTGTCGGGGTAACTCGTGGATATCCGTATGTCCTCGTTCACTTCACGCCCCCCAAAACCTGCCCTAATCGTCAAGCGCCTTTCTAACGGCCTCGATAACCTTCTTTCCCACCTCACCGCGGGGCTCAGTCCCTCCGTGGTAATGTCGGGCAACGACGGTGTAGAAAGTCCTCACGTTCACGCCCGCTTCTGCGGCCACTTCGACCAGCGAGGTTCCCTTTTCAGCCAGGGCGCGCCTCAACTTAAGCCCGCTGACAAGCCGGGTTTTTTCGTTGCTCATGGAATCACCCTCCCGTATGATGTGAACACCGTTATTCACTATCCTACACAGGCGGACGGCAATGTCAATATCTATCCTACATAGTGAGATAGGCTTTCGGATAAAGGAAGTCCGTAAGCTGCGGAAGCTTAGCCAGTCTGCACTTGCGAAGTCTTTAGGGGTGTCCACAAAGTACATCAGCGCGCTCGAATCCGGGGAGCGACAGCCATCTAAGCCCTTGCTTCTGCTCGTCTCGTGCGTTCAGGACATAAGGGCAGACTGGCTTTTCACAGGCCAGGGTGAAATCACCCACACGGGATTTGAACCCGACCCGGTTGTGGATGAAATCGTTGAAGTCCTTTACGAGCTGTCTCCTGCAGCGAGGCAACAGGTCCTCGCTTACACGAAAGAGCGGTTGATCCTGGAGGGGGCAGAAAGGGGCAGGAGACAATAACCGGCTCCAAGCGGTGGGAAAAAAAGGCCCTGCAGGCCCTCATGACCTGGTCACACCCCGACTCAGAACATCGCCGGCACGTCCGAAACCGGGCGTACGGGGCCGAGAGGGGTTTTCGGGGGTGGGGGATACGGTTTGTGCGGAAATAATCGATTGTGAGGCATTTTAGAGGGGTCGGTTTTTCGAGGTTTTGATCAAAAACACGGTTTTTCCATCCTGCCGGCTGTCACGCCCCTTGCATTTCACTCCTTCCCGGATCTTACCGCGGTTCGCCGGCAAGGGCCGCGCCAGCCTGGTCCCTTCCTCTCCCGCACATCCGCTGCCCCTCCACGTTCAAAGCCTCCGTCCTGTACCACCCGGCCGCCCCCGCCCCCGCCCCGCCCCGCCAGGTCCGTTC
>LUZZ01000504.1 GCA_001603845.1 Syntrophobacterales bacterium Delta_01
TTGCTGATCTGCTCGATGCCCTGCGCCTGTTCGCCGGACGCCGCGGTGATTTCGTTCACCAGTTCGGCCACCTTGACGGCGCCGGAGGTGACCAGGGCAAATTCCCGATTCGTCTTGTCCACCACGGCGGAGCCTTCGGCCGTTTTGGCCACGGTTGCCTGGATGAGGTCGGCCGTGCTCTTGGCGGCTTCCGCCGATCTTACCGCCAGGTTTCGCACCTCGTCGGCCACCACGGCGAATCCCGCGCCGGCCTCCCCGGCACGGGCGGCTTCCACGGCGGCGTTGAGCGCCAGGAGGTTGGTCTGGAACGCAATTTCGTCAATGGTTTTGATGATCTTGGAGGTCTCTTCGCTCGCCTTGGATATCTCGGACATGGAAGCCATGAGCTGGTCCATCGAGCCGGCGGCCTCGGCCACCGTATGCCGGGTTTCGGCCATCAACGCGTTGGCCTGGCCGGCGTTGGTCGCATTCTGCCGGGTCATGGACGACATCTCTTCGAGAGACGACGAACTTTCCTCGATGGCCGAAGCCTGATGCGAAGCCCCTTCCGCCAGGTTCTGGCTGGTGGACGAAATCTGGCCGGCGGCCGCGACCACCTGTTCGGAGCTGCTCAGAAGCCCCTCGATCACCGAGCGGATGGGCCGCACGATGTTGCGTGTCAGCGCGAAGGCCATGACCGCTCCCAGCAGCAGGCCGATACCCGCAAAACCCAGTATGAGGAGCTGGGCCAGCCTGGCGCTGTGCTCCATTTCTTTTTTGCAGTCGAGTTTCGTCTTCTCGCAAACCGCCTGGACGGCCCGCGCCGCGTTCACCATATCCTGGTCGGCCGCCTTGGACAGCTCGATGTCCTGCCGAGCCTTTACCTCGATATACCTGTGGAACGTGGCGGCATATTTCTCCACGCCCTGGATGGCCTGGGCCATCGCGTCCCTGTAAGACTGCGAGTCGGACTGGTCGGATTCCTGCCGCGCCCGGTTCTTGAAATCGGCTACCAGGCCGTCGACCTTCTGGATGTAGCTGCGGTCGTTTCGCAACTGGAAATTCTTCTCATGGCGCCTCATCTCCAGGACCGCCTTGACCAGGTAGTCGGCGCCTTCCGCTTTGTTCCAATGATGCACCAACAGCAGCAGGCTGCCGAATCCGACGCAAGACACAACGGCCAGCAGGGTCAGCACCATTGCGAACCCGCCGGCGATTTTCGTACCGAGCCTTACTTCCCAAAACCTTCTCATGCATCCTCCCCTTCTGTAGCAGAACAAGCGTGGCTCCAATCGCTTGCAGACTGGCAACAGGAGTAATCAGAGCCGGGCCCGGCGCAGCCGCCGGGTCAACTCAGATAACGGACAGATTTCAGAAGATCTTTACGGATTTCTTCCCCTGAGAGCATAAACGGGAGGGATCCGAAGCCGGTATGCAGGGTGCCGTTTTTCTTGCGGGTTTTGTTTGAAATATATTATGACACGCGCAATATCTTAGGATATTTGTAGGAAGTGTTGAATATATGCACTATCCGGATTTAGAGCCGTTCCCGTCAGATCTCCTTATCCGCCGGTAGTGTCCGCCGCCTTTTCCAGCAGTTCCCTGGCGTGTTCGCGCACCTTTTCCGATATGGACACTCCGCCCAGCATGCGGGCCAGTTCGTCGCAGCGTTCCGGTTCGGTGAGCATTTGTATGGTGGTGGCGGTCTGGCCTCCGGCGGTCTGCTTGCGCACCACGTAGTGCCACCGGCCGTGGCAGGCGATCTGGGGAAGGTGGGTGATGCAGATTACCTGGTGGCGCTCGGCGAGCCGTTTTAGCTGGAGCCCCACCAGTTCGGCGGTGCGGCCGCCGATCCCGGTGTCCACTTCGTCGAAAATGAGCGTTTCCGCTTCGCCCCTGTTGCTCAGAAGTCCTTTCAGGGCGAGCAGGATCCTGGAAAGCTCCCCGCCCGAGGCGATCCTGGCCAGGGGCTTCAAGTCCTCGCCCGGGTTGGCGGAAAGAAGGAACTCGACCCGGTCGAGCCCGGTGGGAGAAAAAAGCGGGGTGTCGCCGGCCGCGGCGCTTTCGTTTGCAAACCGCACCGAAAAGCGCGCTTTCGGCATGTCGAGACCGGCCAGGTTGCGTTCCACCTCCGAAGAAAGCTTTCCGGAGGTCTCGGTCCGTTGGGCCGAAAGTGCTCCGGCCCTTTCCAGGTAGTGGCCGCGAAGCGCTTCCAGTTCCCGTTCGATCTCTTCTTCCCGGAAGCCCGATTCCGCCTCTTCGCCCACCAGTTGCTGCAGTTCCGCCACCCGGGCCAGCATGTCGTCCGCGCCCGGACCGTATTTTTTGCCCAGCCGGCCCAGCAGCGCCAGCCGCTCCTCGACCCAGGCAAGCCTTGCGGGGTCGGACTGGATGCGGCCCGCGTACTGCCTTACCTGGTGGGAAAGCTCCTTCAGGTGGATTCGGGCCTGTTCGAGGTATTCGAGAAGCCCCTGCTGCGCGGCGTCGATGCGCACCAGGGAGGAAATTTCCTTTTCGATGTCCGAGAG
>LUZZ01000505.1 GCA_001603845.1 Syntrophobacterales bacterium Delta_01
GCGCCTCGGCGGCGAGACAAACCTCCTCCTCCAGTGCCGGAAGTGTCTTCAGCGACGCTGCATGAACGTCCCGGTCCCGCCTTTGCTCCTCCCGAAGAGACATGAGGGCGGTGTGCTCCGGGGCGAGCTCCAGGGCATCCTCGGCGCGACAGAGCCGTTCCGCCTCGGGGCGAAACTGCTCCCACCGGTCCAGCAGCGCTTTCTCCGCTTCGTCGATCACCCGCAACTCCGCCTCAAGGCGTGCCACTCCATCCAGCCAGACGACGGCAGCCCTGTCCGCCTCGATCCGCCTGCTCATGTCCTTCTCCCGGAGGGAGCGTTCCTCCAGCTCCACTCGAAGGCGCGCCTCCTCTTCCTCGGGCAACAGGCGCATTCCCTCCAGCTCGGCCCGGAGAAGATCCCGTTTTGCCCGCTCCTCGGCGCGGCGCTCGTGGACGCGCACGGAAATCCGGGAGTAGATCTCCGTCCCCGTGATCTGTTCGAGCACGGGGGCCCGCTCGTCCGAAGGAGCCTGCAGAAAAGCCGCGAAGCCCCCCTGGGCGAGGAGCATGGACCGGGTGAAGCGGTCGAAATCCATGCCCGTCACCGCTTCGATACGCGCCGCCACGCCCGTGATCGAACTCTCGAGCACCTCTCCGGACACCGCGTCGGCGATCTCGTGTTTCGGAGCCTGCAACTCCCCGTCGGACCGCCTGCGGGATCGGTGCTGGCTCCAGACACAGCGGAACCGGCGGGCCTCCGCGCCACCAGATCCGGCTCCTTTTCCCGCCGAAGCCTCGAAGGTCGCCTCGGCGAAACATTCTCCGGTCTGTCGGGACATGATCTCGTTTCCGCTCCTGGTGATCTTGCCCAGGCGCGGAGTCCGCCCGTAGAGGGCAAGGCAGAGCGCGTCCAGAACGGTGCTCTTGCCGGCGCCGGTCGGGCCGGTGATGGCGAAGAGACCGTCGGCGGTGAAGGCGGGGTGGGTGAAGTCGATCTCCCATTCCCCCACGAGGGAGTTCAGATTCTTGAAACGCACCTGGAGTATCCGCATCGTCCGCTTCCTCCCCGTCCGCTATTCCGCCCGGGAGTCCTCTCCGTCGAGGGATGCCCGAGTCTCCCGGTAGGTCCGCAGCAGTTCCGGCCGCTGTTCGTCGGGAATCCTCCGGCTCTCCAGACAGCGCCCGAACACGTCCTCCTCATCCAGGTCGTCGAGCGTCTCCTCGGAGAGTCCCTCCAGGGCGCGTTCCAGCATCCTCCCGTCCTTCATCCGGAGAATCTCCAGCCCCGTTCCGGCCGTGACCTCCTCAAGCTGCTCCCGGAGGTCTCCCACCGCACCATCACCCTCAAGGACGACCTCCAGCCAGATCGACTCCTTCTCCGCGGCGAGCCTTTCGACCCCGGAGAGAATCTCCTCACGGCCGCCCCGAAGACGTTCAAGACGCCGGAAGCACGGCACGGGCAGAAGCGTCACCGTCGCCGCCGCACCGGAGAATTCCACGAGACAGACGCTCTTTTCCCGCCCCGCCTCGCCGAAGCCCATCGGCAGCGGGGAGCCGCTGTAGCGGAACCTCTCCGAACCGTCCACCCGCTGGGGGACATGGAGGTGCCCCAGCGCCGCATAGGACGTGGACTCCGGAAAAATCGACGACGTCACCGCCGAAAGAGAACCCACGTAGAGGTCGCGCACGCCGTCCCCCTCCACGGTCTCTCCTCCGGCGGCGAAGAGATGTCCCATGACCACCAGGGGAAGCTCCTCGCCCGTTTCCGCCCGGGCCTCCTTCCGTCTCCGCTCCGCCAGGGAACACACCCGGGCATAGTGGTCACAGATGCCTTGGGCGAGCTTGCGCTCTTTCTCGTCGGGGCTCTCCCCCGCCTCGACGGTGCGGATGTCCCGGTCCCTCAGAAAGGGGACGGCACAGATCAGCAGCTCCGGAACTCCCGCCTCGTCCCGCAGGAGGAGTACCTCCTCCGCGGGATCTCCCGAAATCGCGCCC
>LUZZ01000114.1 GCA_001603845.1 Syntrophobacterales bacterium Delta_01
TTTTATTACAAAAATCATTGCCCTCTGCCGTTTGTTATGCGATCAAATAGCCAAAGACGAGCGACCTGGACGTAGTCCAGTCCCGGCACGCGGCGGGAACTGACCTTCCCGGCGGTACGCTTCATGCCGCACGCCCCTGTTTTCCGAAGCCGGCCTCGGGCACGAAGGGGTCTCCTCTCACCATGGACTGCGCATCTTGCGCCGCCTAGACCAGCGCCGGAAAGAACTTCGCCAGCAGGACCAGGCCGCCGCTTCCCGCAACCACCTTATGTTTGGCCCTTTTCGGTATGACGGCCATTCGTCCCGGATAGTATGCCGTCTCCCTGCCGTTTACAAGGAAGCTCCCTTCGCCCTGCAGCACCTCGTGGAGTTCCCACTGGCCGTCGTGAACATGCTCTTCCAGGGCGCACCGGGGTTCGATCCTTACAAGGTGGCAGCTCAACCGGCCCTCGGTGTCCACACCCTTTACGAGGTGTTTGAGAAACACCCCCGGGAAGCGGGGGTGTTCATTCCATGGAAGGTCGTCGATTTCTTCGCTCCGGTCCGGAAAGGTGATGCTGCCCCTTGCCAGTTGTTCCGAGATTTCCATCCCTTGCATGTGGTTCTCCTTCCCTGTGAGCACGGCGATGCGCCGCATTCAAAATGGGGAGAACAATAGCGCGGGAGCGGCTGCCCGTATTGTACGATCTTGCTCTTTTAAGGAGAAAATCGATGAAGCTTTGCTGAAATCGGAAAGAGGACCGCTTCCTCCAGAGTTCCAATCTATGGACCGGCCTCACTCCAGAGCGGGAGCCGCTCATTTTCCACGGTAAGCCCTAACCGGCCCTGGTGAAGGCCGAAGATTCCGGTTTACCTGAGGGTCAGGCTCATGGTTTAATCGAGCTAATTTCAATCAGAAAGGGAGCGGGGCATGTTCGGCAAGATCATTTCTCTTCTGGAAGACCAATCTGTCGCAAAGAATACAAGGCGAATAAAGGAAATTCTTGAATTCCGGAGTTTTTTGGAACCGGAAATTGCCGCGTGCGCTGCTCAGTCACTCGAACCAGGCGACTTGGCTCTGCTCAAATCCATTTTGGAACGACAGGAAAAGAGTCTTTCCGAGGGCAAGGACGACGCTGAAGACGACCTTCATTTTCATTTGACATTGGCGCGAGCCACAAAGAATGAGATCATTGTCGAAGTAGTGGCGATTATACACGATATTCTCAAGGAATGCCGGGTCGCTCCACTCGAAAACTTGACGAGAAAGAGAATTTCGCTCCAAGGCCATCAAAAAATTTACGCAGCTTTACAAGATAGGAATTCTGGATCAAGTCGGACGGCGATGCTGAATCACCTGAAAGAGGTGGACTCCATGATCCACTTTGCATCCAAGTCTGGATGACACACAGCGTCAAGAGTAAATGCGAGATGATGGATACCAAGGGCTTGCGGTGACGCGGGCGGCATGATGAATTGCGTTCAAAAGGGAGGAAGCATGCACAGACATCACGTGATAATATCCGGAACCGGCCGCGCGGGTACGACCTTCCTGGTCCAGTTGCTCACAGCACTTAAATTGGAAACGGGTTTCGATGATCCTTCTTGCGGTGTATTGGCCAAATGCAACGCCGGAATGGAAACCGATATCCGGGACGCGAATGTTCCGTATATCGTAAAAAGCCCATGGTTATGTGATCACTTGGGCGAAGTGCTCCGCGAAAATCGGGTCGTCATTGACTACGCCATCGTCCCTATGCGCGACCTGTACGCTGCAGCCGAAAGCCGCAGATCGGTTTCCAGAAGAAATACCGACCCCACTAGAAAACAGGACGAGGTACCCGGGGGGCTTTGGCATACAACGGTGCCCGAAGCTCAGGAAAACGTCCTTACCGGCCAGCTATACAAGTTGTTTCTCGTACTGGCAGAGTACGATATTCCCGTCACCTTGCTGCACTTCCCCCGCCTGGTTAAGGATCCGGAATATCTCTACGGCAAAATACGCTTCCTTTTGAAGGGAATCAGCTTCGATCAGTTCCTGCGGGCCTTTCGCGATGTAGCCGTTCCTGAACTGGTCCATGACTTCAACCTGAATAATGCATCAATATGACCGTCTGTGAATGCCAGGCCTCACTGCAGAATTCAGGCCCCCTGGTGGTCCCAGTCGTCCCAACGATTTCGGCATGATCCATTCAGGGATTAGTTCCAAAGCAATAACGGTTGGTTATCTGACCTTCCTTTCGACGCCTTTCAAGATTTTATCATTTCATCTCCCCGATAGAGGGAAAACCACCGTCACACGCAGGCCGGATTTCGACTGCTCATCGGCAAACCCCAGGGCCACCTTCGCCCCGGCGCGGGAGGCAATGGCCCGGACGATGGAAAGGCCAAGGCCCGAGCCGACCTCATCGTTACCCAGGATACGGTAGAACGGATCGAAAACCCGCTCCCACTCCGCCTCCGGAATACCGGGACCGGTATCTTCGACCACCAGCGCGGTGGCGCCGTCCTCTCCGGCCTGGACCGACAGGTCAATGCGTCCGCCGGCTGGCGTGTAGCGGATGGCATTGCTCACCAGATTTTTGACCAGGGTTGTCAAATCGACCTCGCTTACGGGGACGCGGGCGTCCACGCCGCTCGTGACGCCGATATCGATATCCTTTACCTCGGCCAGCGGCATCAAATCCTCCAGCACGAGCCGGTACACCCGCTGCACGGAGACCGAGGCGCCGGGGGCGGCCCCCGATGCCTGGGCACGCGCCAGCGCCAATAATTGATCCAAGAGCGTTTTGCCCCGCTGGATACCCTGCCGCAACGTGTTCAGCCGGTCGCGCGCACGGGCGGACATTTCGGTTTCCGCAAGCCGCTCGGCCTGCAAAGACAGCGCGGTCAGGGGAGAACGCAGTTCGTGGGCGGCATCGGCGACGAAGCGCAACTGCGCTTCCACCGACTGTTCCACGCGCCCCAGGAGATGATTGATTGCCTCCAGAAACGGCCGGATTTCGGCGGGCAGCGGTTCGGGGGCGATGCGGTAGAGCTCCTTTTCCCCGCGCTGATTGATTTCGGCCGAAAGTTCCTTGATCGGCCGGAAGATTTTACGGACCAGGCCGGACACGACGAGCAGGAGGACAGGAATGAGTATCAGGAACGGCATGAGGACGTGCAGCGAGCTGTCTCTTGCTATTTCGTCGCGCACGTCCGTTTCCTGGGCTACGACCAGGCGGTCTCCGTTGCCAAGCGGTTTCACCAATACCCGGTAGGCTTCATGGCCGATACGAGCGGTATGCATGCCGTCCGGCAGGTCCCGGGGCAGCGCCAGGGGGGGACCGGCTACCGCATGGGGACCGCGTGAGGGAGAGGCGGGCAGCAGTTGGACGGATACACGCGATTCGGCATCGCCGCCCACCACTTCGCTGCCCGAATTTCCCCCGCGAGACAATTGCAGGGGGTGCCGGGCGAACATGGCTGCGATTTGCCGCAGCACGTCGTCCTGCAATTCATGGACTTCCCTGAACGCCGATATGAAGGCAAATATCCAGGCTATCAGGGCGACGCCGAGAATCACCACCGAGAGCCACAAGGACAGCCGGATTTGGAGCGAGTCCCTCACCCGCCTTTTGAAACCATCCATCCAACCCCCCGAACGTTTTTGATAACCTCACTGCCCAGTTTCTTGCGCAGCCCGTGAATCAGGAACTCCACCGCATTGCTTTCCACCTCCTCGCCCCAGCCGTATATCCGCTCCTCCAATTCGCTTCGAGACAAGATAGCTCCGGGGCGGACCATCAGGGCTTGCAGCAGCGCGAATTCACGATTGGACAACCGCACGGAAGGGCCTTCGTGCATCTTTGCCTCGTGAGTGGCCGGATCGAGCGACACCGCGCCGTTGGTCAAAACCGGGCTCGCCGTTCCCCCTTTGCGGCGGAACACGGCGCGCATGCGGGCGAGCAATTCAGCCATGTGGAACGGCTTGAGCAGGTAGTCGTCCGCTCCCGTGTCCAGCCCGCGAATCCGTTCCTCCACTCCGTCACGAGCCGTGATGATGAGCAACGGCACGCGATTGTTCGAGGCGCGGAGAGAGTTCAGCACGTCCATGCCGTCTTTTCCCGGAAGGCCGAGATCCAGGAGCACCAAGTCGTATTCCTGGCAGGCGAGCGTTTCGAGGGCGGTCTGCCCGTTTCTGATCCAATCGACCGCGTAAGAGCCATCCTTGAGCGCTTCACGGATTGCCTCCCCGATCATGGGGTCGTCTTCGACCAACAGGACCCGCATTCATCCTCCGATGACGATGGTGTTGCCTCCTTCTTCGGCCCGGCAGCCGGGCAAACGAATTCCGACATTGCGCAAGAATAAAAGATAATAATGCGCCGGTTCAATGGCTTCGCTCCGCCGCTCTTTGCCGGAAAAAGAGGATGAAGGTCAGGATGAACGCGAGAAGAACCGCCGATGCGGAATAACGGCTCAACGCCAGCCCCCCGGCGTTCAGGGGCTTGTCGAGAAAGTCGCCCACCACGGCACCCAGCGGGCGCGTGAGGACGAACGCCGTCCAGAAAAGAAGCGTGCGGGATACGTCCGTCCAATAGTACACCACGACGACGAGCGACAGCAAGGCGATGAATACCATCGCGCCTCCCTCGTATCCCAGCCCCATCGTATCGGCCGTCCAGTCGCCCAGGGCGGTGCCCAGGGTTTGGGAGAACATGATCGTCACCCAGTAGAACATCTCGGCCTTCGGGGATCGGATGGTATCGACCGACAACGAACCGAGCGCCCAATACCAGACGGCCAGGGACGTCAACAGGAGAGCGAGCAGCAGCGAGGCCCCGCCCGCATAACCGATTCCCAGAGAGCGGTCCGCGTAATCCGCCAATGTCGTCCCCACCGTTGTCGTTGCGATGATGGTTGTCCAATAGAGCAAAGAGTGGAAACGCGCCGCCTTTATCTGGGCGACTACGGCGACAAGGAAAACCGCTGCGAATATTCCCGTTCCGACAAGGTACCCCAGGTGCATCGACATGGTTACCGCGTCGCCGCCGGTTTCTCCGAGTGTGGTTGCAGCGATTTTGATGATCCAAAAAATCAAGGTGACTTCCGGAACCTTGCTCAGGTTCCGTTCAGTAGCGTTTTCCATGGACATCCCTTCTCTTTGGCGGCGGAATGACTGCCGTCGATTCAACAGATTTTCATGCAGGCGAAAGGCGGGCCGCCAAACCGGCAAGCGTACCGGAACGACGGCCCTGGTTCGATTGCGTTCAATCCGAACGGGCGCTGCCGGGGCAATGGGGGTTTCCCCCCTTCCCCTGTCGCCTAGTCTGCATTCGGCCCTTCCGGCGCGTTTTCCAGCACCTTGCCGGTAACGGCGTCCACGCCGACTTCCTGCGTACCATTGCCGTGCCGGATGTCGAAGGAATAGCGCAGGGAACTGCCGCCTTCCTCCCGCTCCAATTCCTCGTCGACGATTTTTCCGGGCTGAGCCTTGAGGGCAATCTCCCGAGCCTGTTTCAGGCTGATTTTGGCCTCCCCGGCCAGTTTGCGTCCCTCAAAGGCAAACGCATCGGTTGCGGCCCCCATCAGAACCAGGATCGCCAAGGGCATTACGAACCTCTTGAAAGCCGTCATGATAATGATCTCCTTCCAGTTTGATTGAAATCGAGCGCTGTGCATTGGCGCTGTCGTGATGTTCTTTTTACACCGCAAGACTTAGCTCACCATTAGCCGGTGAAAAAAAATCGACGGCCCGCAGCGGAGCGGATGAGCGCCGCCGGCACGCGGCAACAGGGGGTTACAGATGAGCGATGTTTGTAGTTCTTTTCGTGTTATATTGTGTTCAGCGGATGATTTTTACGGTGGAAGACGGAGAGCCGGCCGCCTCACACCGTAAGGCGCTGGAAGCTGTGGGCCGGTGTTTGCCTCCATTCTTCAAACCACAGCAGGGGATACGAACTCGTTACGGCCGGAGAGGAAAACGTGGCAGGCGGCGCACTCAATATCCTGGTCGTGGATGATGAAATCAACATCCGGAAGACGCTGTCCTTCTGCCTGGAGGGCCTGGGGCACAGGGTGGTCGCCGTCAGCAATTTCGACGACGCCCTGACGGAGGCGTCCCGCAAGTCCTTCGAAATCGCATTCGTGGACCTGCGGCTCGGCACCGCCAACGGACTCGACCTCATTCCCGCCCTTCTTTCCTCCGCTCCCTGGATAAAAATCATCGTCATCACCGCCTACGCATCCATAGAATCCGCCGTCGAGGCCATCAAGAGAGGGGCCGCGGACTATTTGCCGAAGCCGTTTACTCCCGCTCAAATCGAGCTTGCAATTCGCAAGGCGGCGGAAATACGCTCCCTCGAACAGAAGGTGTCCAGCCTCCAGGAAGACCTGGGACGCTCGCACCCGGAAGTGGATTTCGCCAGCACCAGCCCCCTCATGCAGCGGGCGGTCAATCTCGCCCGCCAGGTGGCCCCCACGGACGCAACGGTGCTGCTTTGCGGCGAGAGCGGAACGGGGAAAACGCTTCTTGCCCGCGCGATTCATGCCTGGAGCGGGCGAGCCGGAAGGCGGTTCACCGCCATTTCCTGCCCCTCGCTTTCCACGGAACTCCTGGAAAGCGAGCTTTTCGGACACGCCAGGGGGGCCTTCACGGGGGCCGTGCGCGACAACCCGGGCCGGATCGCCGCCTGCGAGGGCGGGACGATCCTGCTGGACGAAGTGGGGGACCTGCCGCTCTCGCTCCAGCCGAAGCTGCTGCGCTTCCTTCAGGACAGGGAGTATGAACGCGTAGGCGAGTATACGACCCGCAGGGCCGATGTCCGGATCATCGCCGCCACCAACAGCGACCTCGAAGAAGCCGCCGGGGCGGGACGCTTCAGGGAAGACCTCCTGTACAGGCTGAAGGTCATCCAGATCGTCATTCCGCCCCTCCGCGAACGAATCGAAGATGTAGGTTCCCTGGCCGAGCGGCTCCTGGCGTTTTTCGGACGGCAGCGGCACCGGCTGTTTCAGGGCTTTTCCGACGAGGCGATGAAGGTCCTGCAGGGGTATCCCTGGCCGGGAAACATTCGGGAGCTTCGAAACGTGGTCGAACGGGCGGCCATTCTATGCAATGCGGACCGGGTGGGCGCCGAGTGCCTCCCCGACAACCTCGCCTCCCGGGAACCGCCTCCCGCCATCGGCGATCCGGTAAGCCTCGAAAAAATCGAGGAATTACACGTGAGGCGGGTGCTCGCCAACTCCAAATCGCTCCAGGAAGCCGCCGACATCCTCGGCGTCGACCAGGCGACCCTGTGGCGGCGCCGCAAGAAGTACGGTATTTGACCGAAATCTTCGCTTTCCACGAACCTGCTCGAAGTCCCTCGTCTCTCCCCGGCCGCCTTGCAAAATGCAAGGCCATCTTCTGCCATTCCTTGCCTCCTGCAAGCCGCTTGGAGGCCCTTCCAAACTAAGTAGCTGAATTGAAAGCAAATATTTCTGGCATGTCGATTGCTCTAAAGAACCTTCGAAGGGAGAACGCGGCATGCTGGGTATTCGAGGAAAGCTCTCGCTGGGGTTTGGCGGACTGTTCCTGATCATCATGGTCATCGGTGTTCAGAGCATCCGGCAGCTTTATCTGCTGGAAAACTTGATCGACGTGATCCTGCGCGAAAACTACCGAAGCGTCGTCGCCTGCCAGCAGATGAAGGAAGCGATCGAACGCATGGACAGCGGAGCGCTGTTCATCCTCCTGGGAGAAAACGAGCAGGGAAAAGAACTCGTATCCCAAAACGGCCCCGTCTTCAGCAGGGCCATGCAGGCCGAGCTGAACAACGTCACTCTTCCCGGCGAAGCGGAGAGGGCCGAACGCATCCGGGACAATTTCGCCCGGTACCAGGATATTCTGAAAGACGTCCAGGACCTGCAGCTCCCCGTCGAGAACCGCCGCGAGGTCTATTTCTCGAAACTTCTTCCCGTTTTTTACCGCATCAAGGCCACGGCCGAAGAAGTTCTCCAGATGAATCAGCGCAACATGGCCGACGCCGAGGCCGTGGCGCGGACAACCGCCGGGGCGGCGCAGCGGAACATGGTCATCCTCCTGTTTTTCGGGGCGGCGGTTGCCATCCTGTTTATCCTGTTTACGGGAAGATGGATCCTCAAGCCGATCAACCGTCTCATCCGCTCGACGGACGAAATCAGGCGGGGAAATCTCGACCTGGTGGTCCAGAGCGAATCCAGAGACGAAATCGGCCGGCTCTCCGAAGCGTTCAACGCAATGGCATCGAGCCTCCGGCAATTCCGGCGGACCAACCGCACCAGGATGGCCCGCATCCAGCGCTCCACGCAGCAGGTGTTCGACAGCCTGCCGGATGCCGTGGCGGTGGTGGACCTGGACGGCCGCATCGAAGTTTCGACGCCGTCCGCGGCGGAGATTTTCGGGCTGCGGCCCGAGGTCCGCATTCGCACCCTTCCCTTCGACTGGATGGGAGGCCTTTTCGACGAAGCCCTGAAAAGCGGCCGCATGGTCGAATCCCAGGGGAGCCGAGGCGTTTTTCAACGATTCATCAAAGGCGAAGAGCATTTCTTCAACCCGACGGCGGTTTCCATCCTCGATTCCGAAAGGCATCCCACGGGCATCATCCTCACCCTGGAAGACGTCACCAGGGAGCTGCACCAGGACGAACTGAAAAAAGGGGTGATATCGACCGTGTCCCACCAGTTGAAAACGCCCCTCACCTCGCTTCGGATGGTGGTCTACCTGCTTTTGGAAGAAAAAGCCGGGCCGCTCACCCCGAAGCAGGCGGAACTGTTGCTTGCGGCGCGGGATGAAAGCGACCGGCTGCACTCGATTCTCGGGAATCTTCTCGACATCAGCCGCATCGAATCCGGAAGGATGCGCATGGATTTAAAGCCGGTTGCGCCCGCCGGAATCATCGCGGAACAGGTCGATTCGTTTCGCAGCGCCGCCAAGGACCGCGGGATCACCCTGGATGCGAAAATACCGGACGATCTTCCGGAAGTGACGGCCGATGCGGACCGCATCGGGCACGTGCTCGCCAACCTTCTCTCGAACGCCGTCAAGTATACGTCCGCCGGCGGCTCGGTAACCGTATCGGCCCAGGCCCGCGACGACGAGGTGTGCGTCGAGGTTTCCGATACCGGCAGGGGCATTCCCGCCCGGTACGTGGACCGTGTTTTCGAGCAGTTTTTCCGCGTTCCCGGCCAGGAAGGCGAAAACGGAGAAGGCCTGGGGCTGGCCATTGCCAAAGAAATCGTGGAAGCCCACGGAGGAGTTATCGGCGTAAAGAGCAGCGAGGGAAAGGGAAGCGTGTTCACCTTTTGCCTCAAGCGGGCCGACCGGGCTCCCCGGGAAGGATCAATCCGATGACGGACCCCGTTTTTGTCGCGACAGCGGTTGTTTTTTTCGTCCTTTGCGGTCTGCTCGCAAAGGCTTTCGAGAGGCTTTAGCCATGATGAACGCAATTGTCGGCCTGATCGGCCTGGTTTTGATCGTCTACCTCTTCGCAACGATCATTCGCCCGGAGAGATTTTAAGAGGCTGTTTCGTCGATGGACAATATTTTCGGATGGATTCAACTGGCGCTCTACGTCGCCGTTCTGCTTGCGCTGACCAAGCCCATGGGGATCTACCTGGCCCGGGTGCTGGATGCCGGCGGCAGGACGTTTCTCGATCCTGCCCTGGGGCCCGTGGAGCGGACTTTTTACCGCCTGCTGGGAGTCGATCCCAAAAGGGAACAGAGCTGGGTGGAATACGCAATTTCCCTTCTGGTGTTCAGCCTGGTCGGATTTCTGTTCACCTACGCCGTTTTGCGTTTCCAGAACCTGCTGCCGCTGAATCCCCAGGGGTTCGGCCCGTTGAGCCCCGATCTGGCCTTCAACACGGCGGCGAGCTTTACCACCAACACCAATTGGCAAAACTACGGGGGAGAGTCCACCCTTTCCTATTTTTCGCAGATGGTGGGGCTGGTTTTTCACAACTTCGTGTCCGCCGCGGCGGGGATTGCAGTGGCGGCGGCGCTGATCCGGGGAATCGCCCGGCATTCCGCCCGGACCATCGGCAATTTCTGGGTGGACCTGGTGCGGATCAACTTGTACCTCCTGGTGCCGCTCTGCCTGGTCTACGCCGTTTTCCTGGTCTCCCAGGGAACGATCCAGAACTTCAAGCCCTACGTCAAGGCGGAAGTAGTGGAACAGGCGGCGGGGAAACCTTCCGTCCAGACCATCGCCCAGGGGCCAGTGGCCTCCCAGGCAGCCGTCAAGATGCTGGGGACGAACGGCGGCGGCTTCATGAATGCAAACGCCGCGCACCCTTACGAAAACCCGACGCCTCTTTCCAACTTTGTGCAGATGCTGTCGATTTTTCTCATCCCGAGCGGGCTCACCTACACCTTCGGACGAATGGTGAACCACCGGCGTCACGGCTGGGCGATCTGGACGGCCATGACGGTGCTGTTTCTGGCCGGGGCCCTGGCGGCGTGGTCCGCGGAAGCCCGTGGCAATCCCAATTTGACCGCTGTGGGCGTGGACGCCTCGCAAGGCAACATGGAAGGCAAGGAAGTCCGTTTCGGAGTGTTTGACTCCGCCCTTTTCGCCACGATCACCACCGACGCCTCGTGCGGTGCGGTAAACGCCATGCACGACTCCTTCACCCCTCTTGGCGGCCTGGTCCCGCTCATCGATATCCAGCTCGGCGAAGTGATCTTCGGCGGGGTGGGCGCCGGTCTTTACGGGATGCTCGTTTTCGTGGTGCTGACGGTGTTCCTGGCGGGACTGATGATAGGACGCACTCCGGAATACCTGGGCAAAAAGATCGAAGCCTACGACGTCAAGGCGAGCGCCGTTACGGTGCTGGTTCCCATCCTCTCCATCCTGGGTTTCACGGCATGGGCGGCGGTAAGCGCCTGGGGCGTCGCCGGGCTGCACAACGCCGGGCCGCACGGCCTGAGTGAGATGCTCTATGCGTATTCATCGACGACCGGGAACAACGGCAGCGCATTCGCGGGGCTTTCGGGCAATACCGCCTGGTACAACACCACCCTCGGCCTCGCCATGCTGGCCGGACGGTTTTTCGTCATGGTGCCCGTTTTGGCCCTGGCCGGAGACTTCGCCTCGAAAAAGAGAGCCCCCCAAAGCGGGGGCAGCTTTCCGGTCTCCGGGCCCGTTTTTGTCGTTCTGCTGATAGGGACCATCGTGATCGTGGGCGCTCTCACGTTTTTCCCGGCGCTCTCCCTCGGCCCCGTCGTCGAACATTTCCTCATGGGATCGGGAAAGCTGTTCTGAGAGGATTGAAAATACATGGCAAAAAAGAAACATGCTTTATTTGATCGCGGCATCATGGCGCGGGCCGCCCGCGAGTCGGTAAAGAAGCTCGATCCGCGCTCCATGGTGAAAAACCCGGTCATGTTCGTGACCGAAGTGGGAGCGGTCACCACTTCATTGGGGCTCCTCGCAGGGCAGGGAGGCGAACCGTTTCGTTTCGGCATCCAGGTGGCCCTGTGGCTCTGGTTCACCGTGCTGTTCGCCAACTTTGCCGAGGCCCTTGCCGAAGGACGGGGAAAGGCCCAGGCCGATGAGCTGCGCAAAACGCGGACCCGCACCGCCGCCAACCGCCTGCGCCCGGACGGTTCCGTGGAGAGCGTTCCGGCGGAACGGCTGCGCAAGGGCGACGTCGTCCTGGTCGCGGCGGGCGAAACCATCCCCGCCGACGGGGACGTCGTCGAAGGGGTGGCGACCGTGGACGAATCGGCCATAACGGGAGAGTCCGCGCCGGTCATCCGGGAGAGCGGAGGCGACCGAAGCGCCGTTACCGGCGGGACACGGGTGCTCTCCGACTGGATCCGGGTGCAGGTCAGCGCCAACCCCGGAGAAAGCTTTCTCGACCACATGATAAACCTGGTGGAAGGAGCAAAGCGCCGGAAAACTCCCAACGAGATCGCGCTCACCATCCTGCTCTCCGCGCTGACCATCATTTTCCTGGTGGTCATCATGTCGTTCAAGCTTTTCGGGGAGTATTCAAACGTTTCGTTTTCGGTGACCGTGCTCGTCGCCCTGCTGGTTTGCCTCATCCCCACCACCATCGGCGGCCTGCTGAGCGCCATCGGGATCGCCGGCATCGACCGGCTGGTGCAAAAAAACGTGCTCGCCATGAGCGGCCGGGCCGTGGAGGCGGCGGGCGACGTGGACGTATTGCTGCTGGACAAAACCGGCACCATCACGCTCGGCAACCGCCAGGCGACCGAGTTCATCCCGGCGGCGGGAGTGGCCGTGGAGGAACTGGCCGATGCCGCGCAACTGGCCTCCCTTGCGGACGAGACCCCGGAAGGCAGGAGCATCGTGGTTCTCGCCAAGCGGTACGGCCTGAGAGGGCGTTCGATCACCGAGATGCCCCACGCGCAGTTTATCTCGTTTACCGCACAGACCCGCATGAGCGGCGTGGACGTTGACGGCAGGCGGATTCGCAAGGGGGCCCCGGACGCGCTGCGAGATTTCACCACCCTGGCTTTTCCTCCCGAGGTCGAATCGGCCATACAATCCGTCTCACGGGAAGGCGGGACGCCCCTGGTCGTTTCCGAAAGCCAAAAAGTGCTCGGCGTCGTGCACCTCAAAGATATCGTCAAGGGAGGCCTCCGGGACCGCTTCGAACGGTTCCGGGCCATGGGCATCAAAACGGTCATGATCACCGGGGACAACCGTCTCACCGCCGCGGCCATCGCCCGGGAGGCCGGAGTGGATGACTTCCTGGCGGAAGCGCGCCCCGAAGACAAGCTGGCCCTCATCCGCAGGGAACAGGCTTCGGGCCATCTGGTAGCCATGACCGGAGACGGCACCAACGACGCCCCCGCCCTGGCCCAGGCCGACGTGGGCGTGGCCATGAACACCGGGACCCAGGCCGCGAAAGAGGCGGGCAACATGGTCGATCTGGATTCCAACCCGACCAAGCTCATCGAAGTGGTGGAGATCGGAAAGCAGATGCTGATGACACGGGGAGCGCTGACCACCTTCAGCATCGCAAACGACGTCGCCAAGTATTTTGCCATCATCCCGGCCATGCTGGTGAGCGCCTTCCCGGTGATCGCCCCCATGAACCTCATGCGGCTCGCCTCCCCGGCCAGCGCCATCTTGAGCGCCGTCATCTTCAACGCCCTGATCATCGTGGCCCTCATACCGCTCGCGCTCCGGGGAGTGCGCTTCCGCCCGCTGGGGGCGGCCGTTTTGCTGAGGCGAAACCTTTTGATCTACGGGCTGGGCGGCCTGGCGGCGCCCTTTGTGGGCATCAAGCTCATCGACCTGGCGGTCAATGGGCTGCACCTTGTGTAGAAAGGAACGAATCACTTGGAAAATCCAAACGACACCCGCCCGTCCGGTTGGAAAAACATTGCGGCGGAACTGCGCCTGTCGGTCGTCGCCACCCTGGCGCTGGCCGTTGTGGTGTGCGGGATCTACCCCCTGGCGGTCTGGGGACTGGCCCGGACGTTTTTTCCGCAAAAGGCCGGCGGCTCGCTGGTGATACGGGACGGCAAGGTCCTGGGGTCTACCCTCATCGGGCAGGATTTCAGCGGCCCCCGATACTTTCATCCGCGCCCGTCCGCGGCCGGGGCCGGCTATGATGCGGCGGCCTCCGGGGGGAGCAACCTCGGCCCCACGTCCCGGAAGCTGGTGGAGACGGTCGCCCAACGAGTCAAACAGTACCGGCTCGAAAACGGCCTCCCGGAAACCGTGCCCGTCCCGGCCGATGCCGTCACCGCTTCGGGAAGCGGTCTCGATCCCGACATCAGCCTGAAGAACGCGCTGCTTCAGGCACGCCGGGTGGCGCAGGCCCGATCCATGAGCCGGGACGCGGTGCGCGAAAAAATCGACCGGCACGTTGAAGGCCGCGACTTGGGGATTTTCGGAGAACCGCGGATCAATGTCCTGGAGTTGAACCTCGATCTCGACGGAAAGCTTTAACGGGTGTCGGGTGTCGGGTGTCGGGTGTCGGGTGTCGGGTATCGGATGCCGGAACAGTCCGTCCTCCGTCTTCCGTAAGGATTGCCATGGCTGAGAACAGGGCCGACAATTTCCTGCGCATGATTCGCCGCTCCCAGCGCGGACGGCTCAAGGTCTACCTGGGCTACTGCGCCGGCGTGGGGAAAACCTGGCAGATGCTCAATGAAGCGCACAGGCTGAAAAGCGAAGGCATCGACGTGGTGGCGGGCTTCGTCGAACCACACGACCGCCCGGACACGGCCGCCTTGATCGAAGGTCTGGAGGTCATCGCCCGCAGGCGCCACGAATACCGCGGCATCATGGTCGAAGAGATGGACGTGGACGCCGTCCTGGCCCGGAACCCCCAGGTGGCGCTCGTCGACGAACTGGCCCACACCAACGTTCCCGGCAGCCGGAACGCCAAACGGTACCAGGACGTCCAGGACCTCCTGTCCGCCGGCATCCACGTAATCAGCACCCTGAACCTTCAGCACCTGGAAAGTCTCTACGACACGGTGGAAAAGATCGCCGGGGTCAAGGTGCGGGAGCGCATTCCGGATACCGTGATCGCCGATGCGGACGAGATCGTGAACGTCGATCTCACGACCACCGATCTCCAGAGGCGTCTGGAAGAGGGAAAAGTCTATCCCCGGGAACGGATCGAAACGGCCCTCGCCAATTTTTTCAGGAAAAGAAACCTCGAACAGCTCCGCGAACTCACCCTGCGGGAAGTGGCCTCGCAAATCGACCTCAGGAGCCGGGAGGCCGTCGAGCCCGAAATTCCCGCCACGCCGGACCAAGTCCTGGTATGCCTCAGTTCGCGCGGCCCGAACAGCGAACGGCTCCTGCGCTACGCTTCCCGCCTTGCCGGGAGGCTCAACCGGAACTGGTACGCCGTCTACGTCCAGACCCCGTCCGAAGAACCCACCGTGATCGACTCCCACACCCAGCGCATCCTGTCCGGCACCCTGACCCTTGCCAAGCAGCTCGGGGCGATGGTTTTCACTTACAAGGGGGAGGATATTCCGGATACCATCCTGCGTTTCGCAAAAGAATACCGGGTGGGGCACATCGTCATCGGGACCCCGGGCCCCATGTCGCTCTGGAAAAGGCTCCTCGGAAGGAAAAACACCGTGGAGAGCCTGATCGAGCGTGCCAAGGGGATCACCGTGGTCGTTCTGGATACGCGGGAATCCGAAACTCCGCCCGGCAGGCCCCCGGTCGAAGCGCCGGAAAGGCCCCTTCCGGATTCACCGGCCCCGGCGCGGCCGGCGCCCCGGCCTTCGCTGGGCCGCGAGCTTTCAGCCCGGAACATCATAATCTGGAACGAGCCGGCTACAAAAGAGGAAGCGCTCCGCGCCCTGGTGGAAGCGGCCGCCGGGGACGGAGCCATCGGAGACGCCGGCGACCTGCTTGCCCAGGTGATCGAAGCCGAGCGCAAGGGATCGACGTTTTTTAACGAGGGTGCGGCGTTCCCCCACGTCCGGGTCAAGGGCCTGCCCGGCCTCCGGCTGGCACTGGGCCTGCCCCGCAAAGGAATAGCGGACGTATCCACCGATAACCCCATCGAATGCGTTTTCCTTATCCTGTCGCCAGCCGAGTCGCCCGAGATCCAGCTCCAGGCCCTTTCCGCCGCCAGCCGCGCCGCTCAGAACCGCTATCTTCTCTGGAACCTGCGGTCGGCCCGCACCGCTCAAGAGGCCCTGGAAGACATCCGTGACTGGGAGAACACGCAGGAGGCGCCTGCATCCCACGCACGTTGATCGGTACGGAAGGGAATGCTTATCATGGTGGCGTTTTAATCCACTGAAGGGATGGGCTCAAATGACGGGATCATCATCGAACAAAGCGAAATATATCCTGGCCGGAGGAATCTTTCTCGTTTTGCTGGCGATATTTGCCGCGTGGGAGATCCTTCCCGGCCCCCGGGGGCGCGATGGACTGGAAACGCGCTTCGAGAAGGCGATGCAGAAGATTCAGCTCGTAAATTCCATGAAGGCCGACCTGCTTGAATCCGCCGAGGCGGAAAAAAGCGCGGTCATGGCCGACACGGATGAGGCGTCGCACGCGTCTGCGCAGCAGTCGGAACAGACCTCGGAGGCGTTGGAAAAAGCACGGCGGAGCCTGTCTCACCTCCTGGGCGAAGAAAAATCCCCCCGCGAGACGGAAGCGTTCGACCGGTTCAGCAGTTGCTGGGGAAAGCTCCGGAAAATAGACAGTGAAATCCTTCCCCTGGCGGTGCAAAACACCAATCTCAAGGCGTTCCGGCTTTCCTTCGGCCCGGCCCGCGAGGCCATCGGCCGCATGGAAACGGCGCTGGACCGGCTTACCGACAGCAGCGGCGCGTCTCCTGACGCCTCTCGGATCTCCACGCTGGCATCCAAAGCCATCCTGGACACCTATAAGATTTACGCGCTCCAGGCCCCGCACATCGCCGCCACCTCCGACGCCGAAATGGATAACATGGAAGCGGAAATGAAGGGGCTCGACCGGCAGGTAAACGAAGCCCTGGAAAACCTGGCCGCACCGGCCGGCAAAGACGGCGTGCCCTTTCTCGATGCGGCCCGGGCTTCCTATGCCGCGTTCCACAAAATCAACGAACAGATAATCCAACTCTCCCGTGAAAACAGCAACATCCGGTCGTTCGACATATCCCTGGGCCGGAAGCGAAAGGCGACGGCGGAATGCCTCGATTCACTCTCCGCCCTTCAGGACGCCGTCCGGCAGAGCGTTACGTTCAAAGCCACGAGATAACCGCGGCCTCTGACTTTCGTCCGGAATGTCATGTTCAAATGCCGGTCCCGGAGGCTACTGATTCCCGAGCCAGGTGAAAAACCTGTTTACGAGCTTGTTGGCTACGGTCCGTTCGCCGCCGGCCTGGAGAAATATCGATTCCTGCAGGGGCTTGAGCGCTTTCCTGGCCGCCTTCATGAAAACCGACTTGGACTTGTGGGTGAAGTGCGACTCGTCCATGTAGGCCCCCGCCATGTATATCAGGTTTCCGAAATAGTCGTTGGCGTCGAGCCCGTAGTGGGTAAACATGGTCAGGGCGACCGGCACGTTCAGCCACGGCAGGTAGGGATTGGGGTCTCCGACGAGCTTTATTTCCGGTTTCCCGAAAGCCCTGACGGCCAGTTCCATGTACTGGCTGATTTTGGGATCGATTCCCATCTTGGTGGCGCCCACCCAGTCCACGGCCACCAGATCTTCGCCCCCGATAATCGTTTCGGTCGGGTTCGGCTCGGAATCGGCAAAAACCCCGAACGGCCCGTCCGCGCTCAGATGAGCGTCGATCAGGCCGAAGTGGACCGGGTAGGCTTTCAGGTATTCGATGGTGGTGTGGTAGATGTCTCTTCCGGTGTGGTACTCGGAAAACTTGTCAGCCAGCGGGAGGGCGCCGTAAATGTTTTTGAGGGTGAGCGTGTAGTAGGCGTAGGCATGGGTTTTGTTTTTGGCGAAGGAGATGCGAAGATCGGCATTTTTCCACGTCAGCGGGACGGGGTGATTGCCCAGGTGAGCCCCCAGGAACAGGTGCTCGCACGCGTCGGTGGTCATGTCCACCACCCGGTATCCCCGGCTGCCGTCCACCTTGTACCCCAGGTAGTCGGCGACTTCGATCACGCTCCGCTTGTCGAAATACTCACCGTAGGTGCTCTGAGCCTCCACCACCGCCAGGTTCCCGAAACCGGAACTTCTCAGGACATCGACCAGATGCTCCACCAGCTCCGGGTCGGTATAGGTGGAATGGTCGTCCCGGTTGTACGCGAACATGAAGTTGGGCTTGATCACGATGGAGAATTCATCGGGACGCTTTCCGGAAATCTGCAATTTGCTTGCAACAAGATCGAAAAAGCCGGTTTTCTCCAGGACCGCATCCAGCGCTTTCGTTTTGTCCGGGTCTTTGATCGAGGCAACGGTGACCTGCCGGGTGGAGTTTTCCGCCTCCAGCCGCATGAGGTCCATGTTCTCTTCCAGCGCCGGGCATATCTTTCCCGAAGCATCCCGGACCCGGATGATGCGCCGCTGGAAAACGGCGGTGGGGAAGTGGTCGTTATCGATTTCCAGCAGCGGCTCTCCCACCTTGATAAACAGGGGCGCTCCCTTTGGTTCGTCCCCGCGCCCTATATCGGTAATTGTCAGCCGTCCCTGCCCCGTGAGCAGCAGCTCCTTGGACGCGACGCGGGAAATCGCCGCCCCCAGCAACGCATCGACCTGGTCCCTGGCGAGACGCTGGCGTTCGTTTCTGAGCGAATTCGAATGGATCTGCACCCGGGCGGTCCCGTCGTCCCGGTTCAGGGCGCAGATATACCCGTAGAGCAGAGTGGGCTCCCTGATGTTCCGGAAGGTGGACCTTTCGGCCTCGCCGAAGGTCTTTTCCGGCACAACCGGGTAGGTCTCCGTCTCACCTCCGGCGCTTATCCTCAGGGTGCCTTCGGTCACCTCGACCGTATGGGGCGTGATGAATATTCCCAGGACGTGTTCCGACGGCAGGACGCTGTGCAGTATCCACTTGAGGCCGGAAGCCATCCGGGCGATGATGTTGTTTGCGACGGGAAAGGGAAACGGAGTGATCCGGCAGGGCGCGGCCCTGAAACTGATCGTCAGCTCCGCCTCGCATTGGATGAGACCGGGTTTTATCGGCGGCCTCATATCCGAAAATGAGGCCCTGTACCCTTCCGATAATTCGAAAAGGGGCCCCCGGTATTCGTAAATTCCCTCGCCGACGCTCAGCTTGAGCCCCTCCAGGAACCTGCCGGTGAGCGCATATTTCCGGTACCCGGCCGCGGCGTCCCCGATCAGCAGAAGCACATCCGAGAATATTTCTCCGTCGCCCCACGGAAAATCCTTGTCGTGGATGCCGGAAACCAGGAAAAAATCCTTCGATGCGCCGTTTTGCCGGACCTTGCCGAAAAGCACCAGGTTTTCATATTCGGTGTCGTAGAGCGGGTTGAGGTCGCGGAAGTACTCCTGCCGCAAAACACCCCAGGCAAAAGACATGAAAGCGAGCTTCGCCTGGATCCTTTCGTGCAGCCACACGGTCCCCGTGGCCTTCATGGATGCCATCAGCGCGGGAGCGTCCTTGAGGTCGAAGAAAATCTGCCCCGAACCGGCAACCGGTGCGGTCCTGTCCGAGCCTTCGTGGACCGCCGTAAAAAGAGTGGTCATATCTTCAAGCACATCGAAGCCGACGTCATTTTTTATTTTTTTATATCCGTAGAAAAAATACTTCCGGCCGTCGCCCGAGGTGAAGCCGAAGGAATAGACCATCTGGCGCATGCCGCTTCCCGGATCGGTGGAGAAAAGATTGAACGCCCCGCTTTCAACGGCAACGGTCCCGCCCAGGGGGGCGAATGAAAAGGTGCCCTCAAGCCGGGCAAGGTGGTCGGGAAATTGGAGGAAACTTTCCAGGTCGTCGATGATGATTTTCACATCGATCCGGGCCGGAGTGTTGGCCTGCTGCCCGGCAATTCTGCCCTCCAGGTAATCATTTCGGTCCATGCCGATCCAGCCCGACATCGATTCCTCGAATTCCAGGCCTATCCCTTTGAGGCTGCTCATGGTTTTCTCCATTTCCTGATGAACAGTTTCGCAAACGATTCAAAATTTTTCTGGAGACACGTATTCGCCGAACGCGATTCTTTAAGGGAAAGACTACGGAAAAGATTATTGCGCTTGGAATTGGCGCCATGTAGAATGAATTTCAAAAGAGATAACTCATTATGGCGTAGCCGGGAAACAAAAACAACTTTAATACATTGCCTATCCTTATTTAATAGTCAATTCCAATTTATATACAGTTTACTAATTTTATTGCCGAATCGGCATTAAAAACTGCGCTCCGCGCCTTTACACATTCTTTTTTTGACTTTTTCTTGTATCAGAGCAAAAAAATTAAAACCCCGGATGGCGCAGATTACTTCGTTTTTTTGAAACGAAAATGAAACCGCTGCCGTTTACCATGGCCTCTATCCCGATTAAAGAATCCGAAGGGGCCGCGGCCTGAATCCCGTCACCAAAAAACACCGTCCGGAAATCGAAAGTATGGCGGGGAAGAAGAAAATAGATCGGTTTGCGTTCGAACCTCACTGTCCGGGGAGGATGATATGAACGGGAAGTCAACGCGGCGCAACATCAGGATCGAAAGCATCAAGAACCTCGACTGGAACCGGGAGAACGTAGTCAATTCCCTGTGCATCGCGGCGGATTACGCCTGCTCGTACGCGGACCAGTCGGCGGAGTGGTACCTGAGATTCAAGAAGTGGAAGCGTATCGGGGCCCGCTGGCTGCGCATCGGGGCCATCGTGCTGCTGGCCCTGGCCGGCACCATGCCCATGATCCAGCAGCTCGGAATCCGGGCGGAAAACGGTTCTTCCATTTCCCCGGTTTGGGCTTCGATCCTGATGGCGGCGGCGGTGTTTCTCATCGCCCTCGACAAGTACCTGGGGCTTTCCACGGGCTGGATTCGCTACGTACAGGCCGAATCGCAGATCAGGCGGATTCGCCAGGAATTTGAACTGGACTGGCAGGCCCTGCTCGCCTCCTACGCCGGAACGATACCCACCGCCGAACAGATACAACACGCCCTGGCGATCGTGAAATCCTTCCTGACCCAGGTGAACGGGATCATCAGCGACGAGACGCAGAAGTGGGTCGCCGAATTCCAGGCGGCGCTGAAACAGGTGGACGAGCAGATCCAAGCGGGCCAATCGGCGGTCCGGTCCGGCAGCATTTCAGTGACCGTGACCAATGGAGACGCCGTGGAGCCTCCCGGCTGGTCGATCTCGGTGGACAGCGGCCCGGGCAAGACGTACACGGGCAAAACGGCCGCCATTGTCGGCCTGCTTCCGGGAGACCATACTATAAGCATCATCGGCAATGTGAACGGCAGGCCTCTGCGCGCCGAGGCCGTTGGCTCCGTCCAGCCGGGAACTTCCACGGCCCTCCAGGTGACCCTGGCCTGATCCCCGCCACGGGCGTCGAATACGGGCGTTCCGTACTTCCACACAATAAGGAAGGTCGCAAAAATGGCCGTCGATTCGAACAATCACACTTTTTATAACCTGGTCGAAGCCGTCAAGAGCCACCAGGTGGTGGCCTTCATCGGGGCCGGTGTCAGCAATGCCGTGCGACGCATTCCCGGGTGGAGGACTTGCATCGACAGGCTGCTCTCGGAGGTTGAAGCCGAAGCCCGGGCGCGAAACCATGGATTCGGGACCCCCAGGTTTCTCGACTATATCGCGGCGCTCAGGGCCGGTGCCGAAGAGGACCCGCTGTTTGTCGCCGAACAGTGCCGGAAATATCTCCAGGAACGTTTTCCGGAAGCACTGAAGCAAATCATCAATGAAGAGAGTGAGGGCAGCCCGGCGGCGGCCGAAGGCTTGAAGACCCTGATGCAGCTCCCGTTTTTCAGAGTGGTGACCACCAATTACGACGACTTGCTGCGCAAGGCTTCCAGGGCCTGCCATCCGGAAAAGCGCGTGCAGATCCTTACCCATGACGACCCGGACCGTTTCGCCGAATTCCTGAGAACCGGAGACTCCGACAACCGCAGGTGCATCTTCCACCTGCACGGGCATCTGGATCGCCTCGAATCGCTCATCCTGACGGAAATTCAGTACCAGAAGCTCTACCAGAAACGCGAAGTGACCGAACTCATGGAAGCCATTTTTTCCACCAAATCCGCCCTGTTCATCGGATTCAGCCTCAATGACTTCGACGTGATGCAAATTTTTCGTAGAATCACCGCCAAATTCCCATCGGTGCGGGAACGACACTTTGCGATTCTTGAAAAAAGAGCAACGAAAACCGCTTCGGCTTCATGGCTCCGCATGCTTCAGCACAACTACAAATATGGGGTGGGCCTGTTGTACTACGATAAGATCGGCGAATCACACGACGAACTGTGGAACCTGGTCCATGCCATGCATAACGCCGTTCACGAAAATGGAAAACACCCTCCCCGCCGCAATCGTATCGGAATTTTGATTGACAGGGGCTTTCCGCATACCGCAAGTCTTTACGAAATTGCGGAACACCTAAACAAAGTCCAGCCGCTGATAGCCTATTTCATACACGAGGATGCGGATATTGGGCTTCCGGATGACTTTCACAGGGAAGCCCAGGATGACAATGCATTCATCAAAGCGATGAAAGAATTCCGGGATGGCAATCACCGCAACTACGACGGCGTTTTCCTTTTGACCGACAAGAAGGAAGCAGGCAACTATTTCTTTTTCGCTCGCGGGTTCGGCGGGTTTATCAGCACCCATTTCTGGAGCGAATTCGTGGGCAATCGCCCTTCAATCGATGAATTCCTGCTGCATACCTTAATGCTCCTTTCGCTTCATTTTTACGACCTGAAGCTTAACTATCTCGAAGCAAAGGGGAAGAAAGTGCTCGAGCCCCCCCACAAGCCCGACCGGGGCTGCCTGTTCGACTTCACAGAGCGCTTGCGGAACAGGATCGCGGTTATCGATTACCCCTATATTTGCGAGGACTGCAAAAACCGGCTGGAGCGGGCTTTTCGGCAAAAAGAGCCGCGGCTGGACCTCAACTGGATTCGAAGAGTGCTGCCCCTGGTCGAATGAGGACGGCGGAGCGGTCCGCCGCTTGCGCTTGAAGGTCGCGCCGGCCGCGCAGGAACCAGCCAAACCTTCAGGAACGGGAGAGAACCCATGTATTCAGAAGAAGGCCGGAACCAATTCAAGGACCTGGTTGAAAAGAGCAAGGCGGACCGGGACCATGTGCGAAAACTGGTGCGCGAAGGACGCTGGCGTGAGGCCGAACCCGACCGGGAGCGCTATCGCGGGTTTACGAGAAAGAAACTTCAGAAGACCGTGCAGCCGGTCGCGGAAAGCATTCAGGGGGACACCATTGATTTCCAGGGGGTCAGCTTTCTTACCGAGGGCGCGCAGGTCAGGCGCTCTGTCGCATACGTAGAGGTAAACACCCCGCATTTTTCCGAACTCGGCAGCGGTTTTTTGGTGAGCCCGCGGCTTTTTCTCACCAATCAGCACGTCATCCGCAACATGGATGCCGCGCACGGGACACAGATCATCTTCGACCGTGAACTGGATGAACTCGGCATCCCGAGAGCGACGACGACGTATTTGCTCGACCCGGACACGTTCGCGCTTTTTTCGGACGAGGAGGTCCTCGACTACGCTCTGATCGCCGTCGGGCGGTTGAACACCGGGCAGGGGGAAACCATCGGCGACTTTGGATGTTGCCCGCTGTCCGACAGTCCCGATAAGCACGTCCTCGGCATGAACGTGAACATCATTCAGCACCCCCGCGCCCTGCCCAAGATGATTTCGATCCGCAACAACCTCCTGACTCACCGTACTGACAGGACCCTCCTGTACGAAACGGATACCGACCAGGGCTCCTCCGGTTCGCCGGTTTTCAACGACGAATGGGATCTTGTCGCCCTCCATCATTACGGGGGTCCGTTTCTGGAAGAGGTGGACGACCAGGGGCTCTCGATTCCCAAGGTCGTCAACGAGGGCATCCGCATCAGCGCGATCTACCGTGACCTGCAGTCGCGAATGGACGGATTGCCCCCCGCGCAGCGCGATTTGCTGAAGGAAGTTTTTGCCAAGCCCGTTTCTCCGGAGCCGGGCGGCGGAGGCCTTTTGCCCCCGCACCCCGGTCCTCCCGCAAAGCCCGAAGATTTTACCGTATCCGACAGGAAAGGAACTCCCATGGAACAACAGCAATTGTCGGCAACCAACGAACTGCGGGTGGTGCTTCCGATTGAGATCATCGTCCGTGTGGGCTCCGCCGGCCCGGTCGGCATGGAAGTGGCCGAAAAAACGTCCGCGCCTAAGATGCTCACACGGGGAGCGGAGGCGATAAAGGTTGACAGAGACTATGAAAACCGCACCGGCTATGAAGATGATTTCATTCCGGGCTACACGGTGCCGTTGCCGAAACCGAATGAAGACCTGAAAAAGCAGGTGGCCCCCCTTCGCACGGGGGAACCCGATGCCGAGCAAGGAGAACTCAAATACGAACACTTCAGCATCAAGATGAACAAGAGTAAGCGCATGGCCATGTTCACCGCCACAAACATCGATGGCGAGACGTACCTGACCGTGGACCGCAAGACGGGTGAAGTCACGGGAAGTGAGGGCGAGACCTGGTTCAAGGACTCCCGGATCAGCGAATCGTTCTTTATCGGCCAGTCGTTTTATTCCGACTGGTCGGACTACTTCGACCGGGGGCACCTGACGCGGCGAACCGATCCGACCTGGGGCACGAAAGAAGAAGCCGAACGGGCCAACGCCGATACGTACCACTTCACGAACTGCTCGCCGCAGCACTTTCGCTTCAACGAGACCACGAAGTACTGGCAGGGCGCGGAACGCTACGTGCTGGAAAACGGCCTTTTCGCCACCGGGTCCCGCAAGCACATCTGCGTTTTCCAGGGCCCCCTATTCGACGACCAGGTCGACCGGTGGGCAGATGATGTCCAGGTCCCTTCTTCTTTTTTCAAGGTCATAGCCTGGGCAGGGGCGAATGGACTCAAGGCGGTCGGCCTGATTGTGGATCAACTTTCGCTGCTCTCGGAAAAACGCAAATACACGGCCCAGCCGACAGTTGGGTCTTTCGTCGATGTCACCCATTGGCGCGTCGCCATCAGCCAGATCGAGAAGCGCACGGGCCTGGAATTCGGCGAAAAAATCCTCGACGCCGACACCATCAGCGCCGGCGGGCAGCCGGTGGTGGGGGCGGAGGCGGCAAGACCCCTCCGTTCCTTCGCCGATATCCTGGCTTAGGGACTTGCCCGTAATACCGACTGGAACGCAAAGCGGCATCACGTCATTTTGTGAAGCCCCCTGTTTGACTTCGCTCCCAAACCGGCGTGTCCCGAAGGGGCTGCAGGAAGTGATTTATCCCCGAATTTCATGCTGAAAAGCTGTCGGTAATATTGTATAATTTACTTTCTGGCCTGTTATCTGGCTTTGCCCGCATATACAGCGCGAAGATACAGGGGGAGACGATCCGGGGAAAACCCGGCTGGTGTTGCCTTCCAACGAACCAACGAACCAGATTCAGTTTGCGGCTCTTTTCAATTCACCTTTACTTCAGAAAGCTGTAGTGTCCCTTCTCTTCCAGTTCCGGGGAAGCGTGGAAGCCGGGAACAGCTCCCGGCAAAGAGTAGATGAAGCCAAACCTGTTTTGTTTCTCGAAGATTTCCGCGTTCGCATGGATGCTGTTTAGCGCATTCTGCTTTGCCTCCATGGTGGCGCTTTCCCACGCCGTTGCCGCAAATTTCGACTGGGTCGCCATTCTTTTTGCCCGCGTCTTCGTCGGTTTTCTCGCCATTGCCGGCCTTGCCCTGCTGACCTCCAAGCCCTTGATATTTTTCTCGGCGCCCAAAAATTTATGGGCCCGGAGCATTTCCGGGACCGTCGCCAGCTTCGGGGCTTTTTATGCCTACGCCACCCTGCCGGTAGCCGAAGCGACCTGCGTTTTCAATACGACGCCCCTGTGGATGGCGATTCTGGTCTTTTTCGTTTTCCGGGAGCGGATATCGCCTCTGGTATGGATCGCCATCGCGTGCGGCATCGCGGGGGTGATGCTCGTGCAGCGGCCGCAGTTCGACCAGGCCAACGTGGCGATCATGGCCGGCCTTGCCGGAGCGTTCTTCGGGGCTGTCGCGGTCTATAATCTGCACCTCATCAAGAACCTCCATCCGACCACCATCGTGGCCCATTTTTCCATGACCGCCAGTATCGTCACGTTTGCGGCGCTCGTTCCCTCGCTCTTTTCAAGCATGGTGGGATCGGACTGTACCCGATGGGTTATCATCGGCCTGGTGGGCGTGGGCGTTCTGGGCACCGTCGGCCAACTGGCACTGACGCGCGCCTACATGCTGGGCAACCCCACCATCAACTCGACGGTGGGACTGGCCCAGGTGGCCTTCGGAGTGGGATTCGACATCCTGGTATGGAACCGGTCGTTCGACACGCCCACGATCATCGGGATCCTGTTGATCACCAACCCGCTGATTTTTTTCGCCGCGCGCAGGAGTTCCGCCGCGAAGGTGCCGGACGTGAAAGCCGGGCCCGCCGGCCGGTAGCCGCCGGAAATCCCGACCGGCGGCGGGTTGCCCGGCTTGCACGGGTTTGACCCTGCCCGGCATTTCGGTTATAAAATGAAGGTGCAGGTTCATTCGCGTTCCGGTGACGGCGCGTTTCCCGCCGCACCTTCCTCGATACGACTCCTTACCGATTCCGCCGCCATTTCCGGGAAGGCGAACCATGCTGGTTGAAGGCCCCTCCAATACATGCAAGCTTCTCAACATCGCCATGGTGGTAAAGTGGCCGTGTTGTCTCCCCATTATGAGAAATCTTCGGACCAAATCGTCCCGGCTGCGGCTGGTGGCCGTAGTCACCGAAAAATCCGATTCCTGCTACGAACTCGCCGAAGAAATGGGGATGGACGTCTTCGAAGACTACCGGGCTCTCCTGTCCATGGACCACCTGGACCTCATCCTGGAACTCACCGGGAACGAGAAAATCCTCTCGGATTTGATCCGGTTCAAAAAACCGGGTGTGGGGATCGTCGATCTCCAGGCCTCCATGCTGCTCTTCGACATGGTGCCGGATATCACGCTCGAATCGCCTCTCATCTCCACCCTCATGGAAGCATCGACCGACGGGGTCATCGTCATTGACAGGGACTACCGCATCATCAAGTCCAACACGTCGCCGTTCATCCCCGGAAGCTCCGACCGAAGCTCCATCCTCGGCAAACACTGCTTCGAGGTGGTGCAGCGGTCTTCGGTGCCCTGCGAAGGCATCCTGAAATGCCCCGCGAAGGAGACCCGCAAGACCGGCAAACTGGCCCGGTCGGTCTATGAAATCGAAGGTCCGGATAAAACGACCCAGATTTGCCAGGTCACGGCCTACCCCATTTTCAACATCTTCGGCGAAGTGGCCCAGTGCGTGCTTTCCATCCGGGACATGACCAAGGTCCTGTCGGACAAGATCGAAGAGCGCACCCAGGCCGTCAAGGAAAACCTGGCGCGGCTGGTAAGCGAAGACCGCCTCACCTCCCTCGGGCGGCTCGTGGCATCGGTGTGCCACGAGATCAACAACCCGATCACCAGCATCGTGACCTTTACCCAGCTCATCCTCACCATGATCAAGCGCGGCATGATGTCGCCCGAGGACGTCACCAACATGGAGCGGTACCTGGAACTCTCCTTTCGGGAAGGGATGCGCTGCGGCTCCATTGTCAAAAATCTTCTGATATTCGCGCGCCCCGAGACCATGACGGCCCAGAAGATCGACATCAACGAGATGGTCAAGACCACGCTTCTTCTGACGAGCCACCAGTTGGAGCTTGCCGGGGTCGAATATACCGTGGACCTTCCGCCTTCCCCGTTCACCGCGTGGGGAGACGGCGGCCGGATCCAGCAATGCCTTTTGAACCTCATTTTCAATGCCGTCGACGCGATGCCGGAAGGCGGTACGATAACCATCAGCGGCGGGGTCGAAAGCAGCGGGGACATGCTGGGACTGTCGGTCGCCGATACCGGCCACGGCATCGAGCCCCAGCATCTGTCGAGGATTTTCGAACCCTTTTATTCCACCAAGCCCAACGGCAAGGGGGTCGGCCTGGGGCTGTCCATGGTGTACGGCATCATACGCGAGCACAAGGGGGACATCGAGGTTGAAAGCGAGCCCGGCAAGGGGACGAAATTCACCATCAGGCTGCCGACCGGGCCGCTGGACCCGTGAAAGACCGCGTGGTTTAATTTCATACTGTTTTGCGTCCAGGATTGGACTGATGAAAAAGAGCGGGGGAAATGTTCCCCCCGCCCCCCGCAATGTTTGGCTTTAAGCTCCTCCCCTTTGACGGGGGAGGCCAATGTTGTTGACTTTAAGCTCCTCCCCCTTTGATGGGGGAGGCAGGGTGGGGGTGAAAAACTGAGCGATATCAACCCCTCCCCCTGCCCCTCCCGCCAAGGGAGGGGAGTTCATGGAGCGTCGCCCCCAAAGTCAACAGCATTGACTCTCCGGGGGCCGCGAAGCGGCGTGAAGAGGCGGAGTGAGAATCGATTTCCCGGTGGAAAAAGGAGCCTTCCGATGAGTCTGGCGGCGCGCATCCTGGTTGTTGACGATGAAGAGACGATATGTGAGGCGCTCAAGGGATGGTTCACGGTGGACGGCTACGAGGTGGAGACCGCGCTTTCCGGCCCGGAC
>LUZZ01000506.1 GCA_001603845.1 Syntrophobacterales bacterium Delta_01
TTCTTCGGCGGCGGAGCAGGCAGAGGAGGGGACCAGGAGATGGTTCTCGAGCTTTCCCTGGAGGAAGTGCTGAAGGGCGGCACGAAGACGCTCTCCTTCGAAAGGGCCGAGCCCGGGCCGGACGGAAGGCTGCGGAAAGCCAGGAAAACGATGAAAGTAAACCTTCCCGCGGGAGTGACGGACGGATCCAGGATTCGCCTGAAGGGACAGGGCAGCGGAGGCGGGGATCTCTTTCTTCTCATCAGGATAGCTCCCCATCCCCGGTTCACCGTGGAGGGGTACAACATCTCCACCACCCTGAAGGTGTCCCCCTGGGAGGCGGCCCTCGGGGCGAGCCTTCCCGTGGATACCCCTTTCGGTTCGGTTACGATGAAGCTCCCCGGCGGAACCCAGGCCGGGAGAAAACTCCGACTCAAGGGGAAAGGGCTTCCGAGGAGGAAAGGCGCCCTTCCGGGCGACCTTCTCGTCAGGGTGGAGATCGTTATCCCGGAGAAGCTGACGGACAGGGAGCGGGAGCTGCTGGAAGCTCTGGCGAGGGAATCCCGGTTCAATCCACGGGTGTAAGAAGAAGGGGTGAAGGGCCGGGGCGCTGCTCCGGCCCTTTTTCAATGGCCTCGACAATTACCCACGAGGATGCCGTTCTGCCCCGGGAATCCACCAGGGATACGGTGTGGCGCCCCTTTCTGAGCCTCCAGAACAGGGGGATGCTTCCTTCCTGCCTGCCTGCGAAGGTGCCTCCCACGAACCAGTACACCGGCGGGACAGCTCCCTCTGCCTTCAAAGCCGTTTTCTGCTCCCCTCCGAGGGGAGTGAGGAAATAGCGGGACCCCGGCAGGGGGGAGACGATGGATACGGTCCTTCCCGTTTCGAATTCCAGGGAGCGGCGGAGGGCGAATTCCTCAAGTTCCGCCGGCCAGCGCTCCGCCGGTGAGCCGTTCCGGATTACGTGCATGGTGCAGGGTGTGGTGGACGAAATGCCCGCAATGGCGTATTCCGTCCGGGTGGAGGGGCAGGCGGGCGACGGAGGTGCCCCGGAGAGGGTGCAGACGGTGCGGGATTCCACTCCGGCGGGCGGTTCGTACCAGTCCGACGCGGGAAGGGCCCTGAGAACCTCCACGATGGCGGGCGCCGCCGCGGAGAGTCCCACGAGTTCAGGGTGGGGGGCCCCCGACGGGTCGCCCATCCAGACCACCACCGTATGCCGGGGATTGTAGGCCGCCGTCCAGGCGTCCCTGTACCCGTAGGACGTGCCCGTCTTGAAGGCGAACCAGTCCCGCCGGTGCTCGATCCGCCTGCCGTGGACGGGGAGCAGCCGCCCCGTGTCCTTCAGGATGTCCGCCACGAGAAAGGGAGCGGCCTCCGGAAGGATTCTTCTCTCGGGGAGACCCTCACCGTCCAGAAAGCGGGGCCGTCGGTGTACGCCGAGGGTGGCGAGGACACCATAGCCCTCCGCCATCTGGAGGAGAGTGACTTCGCACCCGCCGAGGATGAGGGAGTCTCCGTAATGACCGGTGGGATAGACCAGGGAGCGGAAACCGGCGTTCCGCAGAAGGTCGAGTACCAGCTCCGGACCTGCTGCCCGGAGCACCCTCACGGCGGGTACGTTGAGGGAATCGGCCAGGGCGGTCCGTGCCGTGACGGGACCCCGGTAGGTCAGGTCGAAATTTCTCGGGGCCTGGCCGGAGAAGGCGAGGGGGGTGTCGGCCAGGAGGCTTGACGGGGTGAGAATACCCCGGTCGAAGGCGGCGAGATAGGCGAAGGGCTTCAGGGCCGATCCCGGAGACCTGGGGCTCCTTGCGCAGTCGACCCAGCTTCCGGGCAGCCCGCTTCCAAGCCTTCCATTCCCCGAGTAGGCGAGGATGTCCCCTGTGTCATTGTCCAGAACGATGCCGGCTGCAGTCACTTCCGGCGGCATGGAAGAAAGGGCGGAGGCGAGGGTTCTCTCCAGAAGGGCCTGCACTGAAGATTCCAGTGTAGTCCGTATCGTTCCGCCCTCTTTTCTGTCGCCGAGGGCGGCGAGGGCGAAATGCCATGCCCTCGCCGGGAGGCTCCCTCTCGACGGGGGCAGCTTCTCCGCCAGGGCCTGACGGAGCTGCTCCGGCGTGATCACCCCCCTGTCGGCAAGGGAGGCCAGGATGGAGTTCCGGCGGGCAACGGCCGCTTCCGGGTTGCGGTCCGGCCTGTAGACCGAAGGACCCCTGAGCATGCCCACGAGCAGGGCTGCCTCGGCGAGGGAGACTTCGGCGGCGGACTTGGAAAAATAGATCCTGGCCGCCGCCTCCACCCCCCGGATGTTGCCCCCGAAAGGGGCCCGGTTCAGGTAGAGTTCGAGAATGCGGTCCTTGGAAAAATGCCGTTCTGTCTTCACCGCGGCGGTGAACTCGAGAATTTTCGTTTTCACGGTCCTCTGCCGGGGTTCGGAAAGGCGTACGAGCTGGCTGGTGATGGTGGAAGCCCCCGAGACCACCCGCCCCGCCCGGGCGTTCTGGACTGTCGCCCGAAGC
>LUZZ01000115.1 GCA_001603845.1 Syntrophobacterales bacterium Delta_01
TCGCAGGCAGTGTCGATGAAAGTTTCCAGTGCAGGTACCTGGCTTCGCCGCTTGCGCGGCGCTGTGCTCATACTTGTTTTCATAAGCGTTTTTTTATACATTTTTTCGCTTAATTTCCGCACATCCAGCCGGATGGACCTCCTGCAGCGTTCGATTACGGAAACGGCAAGCCCCCCCATGCACTTCTTCGGCAGGGTATTCGGTTCGATCGAGGATGTCGTGAAGGACTACATCTGGCTGAGGAACGTGCGCAGGGAGAACGAGGAACTGCGCAGAGAAGTCGATGAGCTGGAAAACCGCATCACCAGCTATCACGAAGCCTACGTGGAAAACCTGCGGCTCCGGCGCCTGCTCGATTTCAAATCTTCGCTGAAAGCCCCCACGGTGGCCGCCCAGGTGATCATGCACGACATGACCGGCTGGTTCCAGACGCTGATGATCGACAAGGGATTCGTCGACGGGGTGGCGCGCGACATGCCGGTGGTAAACGACGAAGGCCTGATCGGCCGCGTCCTGGACGTTTCGGACAGGAACTGCCGCGTGCTGCTCATTACCGACCCCGGCAGTTCGGTGGACGCCATCATCCAGCGGAACCGCGTTCGCGGCATCCTGTCGGGAAGGGACGCCAACACCTGTCTGCTCAAATACGTTCGGGCAAATCTCGATGTGCAGTCCGGAGATCTGATCATCAGCTCGGGCAAGGACGGCATCTATCCCAAGGGGCTGCGCCTGGGGGTCGTGCAGGCCGCCTTCCGGGACCCGGTGGACCTTTTCCAGAAAATCGAGGTGAGGCCACTGGTAAGGCTTAGCGCCCTGGAAGAGGTGCTGGTGATCAAGAGCGTGGGACCCGGACAGGATCTCTATCCGGAAAAGGTCGAAAAGACCACCAAGGAAGTTCCTCGTCCCAAGGCGGGCCGGAAATGAACGGGGCGCCCCTGAGTTCGGTCCTCCCCTTTGGACGCCTGTCCCGGCTGGCGTTGTACACGCTGCTGATGTTCCTGGTGCAGGCGCACGTAATTTCGCGCCTCCCTTATCCGGCCCTGAGGGCCGACCTGCTGCTGCCGCTGATGTTCGGCGCGGGGGCGCTGTGGTCGCCTCTTGCGGCGCTTTGCTGGGCCTCTTTCTGGGGCTTTGCGGTCGATAATTTCTCGGGCGAATTTTGGGGATTGCACGTCGGTTCGTACATGATGGCCGTGTGCCTGGTGTACATGGCTTCGGACCGGTTCGACTGCTGCAGCCCGGTGTACCAGATGTGCGTGGTCGGAATTTGTGCGGCCGGGCAGTCCATCGCCCTCGGGTTTTTTCTTTCTTTTGTGCCCATGGACGTGGTGTCGCTCAGCAACCTGTGGATCGGTCTGGCCATCCGGACCCTGCTGTGTATGACCAGCGCTCCTTTCCTCATTTACCCGATACTGAGCCCCCGAAGTTTATTTTGACCCGGGGTGGGCGATTTGGCCGGACCTGGATTAAGTAATGTTTGATTTGAAGAACCGATGCCATCATGGGGTCAAGGTAATAAACCGCGAGAACTCCGATACGGTCTCGTTTCAGACGCAGTACCTGCTTCTGTGCGCCGTGCTGGTGGCCTTCTTCATGATCTACATCGTCAGGCTGTGGTACATCCAGGTCATCCAGGGCGCTTCCTACCGGTTCCAGTCCGAAAACAACCGGATCAGGATCGAGGACATTTCCGCGCCGCGCGGCATCATCTTTGACCGCAACGGGGTCCCCATAGTGGAAAACCGCCCGGCTTACCACCTGGTCATCATCCGGGAGGACATCAAGGACCTCGACCAGACGGTGCGGGAGCTGGCACGGCTGTGCAACCGGGACCCGGAGGACTTCTTTTCCATAATCGAAGCCAACAAGACGACCCCCAAGTTCATGCCGCTGAGGCTGGCCTCCGACCTCGACCGGGACAGCCTGGCGCGAATCGAGGCCCAGAGGATCCGGTTCCCCGGCGTGGTGATCCAGCTTGAACAGAAAAGAGAGTACAAGTGGAACGGCACGGCCGCGCACCTCATCGGGTACTTGAGCGAGATCACCGAGGGGGAGCTGAAAAGCGAAAAGTACAAGTCCTATTATCCGGGGGAGGACATAGGCAAGGTCGGCGTGGAATGCGCCTTTGAAAAATACCTGCACGGGGCGAGAGGCGGGCGCCAGGTCGAAGTTGACGCGGTGGGACGGCGGATACGGCTGCTCGACGAGGTGCTTCCGATTTCAGGCCGCAACCTGTGGCTGACCCTCGACCTGGACCTCCAGAGGAAGGCCGAATCGCTCCTGGAGGGCAAAACGGGCGCGATCGTCGCCGTGGATCCCACAAACGGCGCCGTGCTGGCCTTCGCGTGCAGCCCCACCTTCGATCAGGAGCGGTTCATACGCGGCCTGAAAAGAGACGAGTGGCTCGCGCTCAGCAAGGACCCCGCTCACCCGCTGCTCAACCGGTGCAGCGGCGCCTCCTATCCTCCGGGGTCCACGTACAAGCCTTTCGTGGCGTTGGGGGCGCTCATGGAAGGGGCGATCACCCCCACGACCACCTTCAACTGTCCGGGCTACCTCCAGTACGGCAACCGCCAGTACCGGTGCTGGCGCCACCAGGGGCACGGTTCGATATCGGTGGAACGGGCCATCGTGCAAAGCTGCGACGTCTTCTTCTACCAGACGGGGCTGAAGCTCGGGGTGGACCGCATCGCCCACTACGCCGAAATGTTCGGCCTGGGGGAGAGGACCGGGGTCGGGCTGGGGGGCGAACAGCCGGGGCTCATTCCCACCTCCCGGTGGAAAAAGCAGGCAACGGGCATTCCCTGGCAGCGCGGCGAGACCATCTCCATCTCCATCGGTCAGGGTTTCGACCTCGTCACGCCGCTCCAGATGGCCATGGCGTATTCGGCCATTGCGACCGACGGGAAGCTCTGGTATCCGTACGTGGTAAAGAGGATAGAAGGGGCGGCGGGCAACGAGATAGACGAGATCAAGCCGCGGCTCAAGCATACGATCCACATCGACCAGCGGTACTTCGACCTGGTGAAAAAAGGGCTCCAGAACGTTGTGGAAGACCCGAGGGGAACGGGCCACGCCATCCGGGATCCTTCCATCCCCATTGCCGGAAAAACCGGTACGGCGCAGGTGGTTCACGTCGCCCAGGGGGCCAACCGCAAGCTGCTGGAAAAGCTGGCGAAGCTCAAGGATAAAGACCATGCCTGGTTCGTGGGATACGCGCCGGCGAATGCCCCCAAGATCTGCGTGGCGGCGATCGTGGAACACGGAGGCCACGGTGCTTCGGTGGCCGCGCCCCTCGTGCAGAAAGTGATCCTGGGCTATCTCAAAGGCGATGACAAGCCGGCGGCGAAGTAGGGGACAAGGTGGAAGCTGGATGCTCGATGCCGCGAAATGAGGGTTTACGCTTGGGAACCGATGAAAATGTGGGATGGGCACGGCTCCACCGTGCCCATCGCCCTTCGTCCGAAACGGTGGGCACGATAACGCCGTGCTCACCCTGCGCGGGGACACGGCTGTGCGGCGCCCGCTTGCACAGGCTTCCGGGAAAGAAGCGGGCTTATTGCAGACGGGTGTTCTTAACATCGAATACTAGTATCAAACATCCGATATCGAGTATAGAGTATCAATCATCCGGTTTCCGCATCCGGTATCGAGTGTCACGCATTACGGGAATTTACGGATTATGATGGATCGGCGTCTGATAGAGAATTTTGACTGGTCGATAATTTGGACTCTCCTGGCAATTATTTCCATCGGCCTTCTGAGCATCTACAGCGCCCTGTATCCGCAGATTAAGGCTCATCCCGCCAACAATTTGTTCATCAAGCAGATCATTTGGCTGGCGATCGGGTTCGGCGTCCTCGGCTGTTCACTTTTCCTGGACTACCAGAAGCTGCGTTCGGCGAGCCTGTGGGTCTATATTTTCGTACTGATCACACTCGTAGGGGTCCTCGTGGCCGGAAAGGAGGTAAACGGTTCGAGACGGTGGCTGGAGCTTGCCGGTTTCCAGTTCCAGCCCTCGGAGTTCATGAAGGTGGTCATCGTGCTCCAATTGGCAAGCTATTTTTCTTCCCATGATATATCGAGTTATCCCAGCCTGAAAAAAATGATACTCCCCGTTTGTTTTGTACTCCTTCCCGTATTCCTGATTCTTGCCGAACCGGACCTGGGCACTGCCATTTCCATCCTGGCTATTTCGGCCACCATCATCTTTTTTGTGGGTATCCGGTGGAAGTACCTGGCGGTGGCGGTACTGGGAATCATGCCGCTGGTGCTTCCGGTGTGGGAACACGTGCTGAAGCCCTACCAGAAGCGCCGGATTCTGATCCTGCTGCGTCCCGACCTGGACCCGCTGGGGGCGGGCTACCACATCCGGCAGTCGAAGATCGCGATAGGGTCCGGGATGCTCTGGGGAAAGGGTTTCCTCAACGGCACCCAGAACAAGCTCCACTTTTTGCCCGAAAAGCATACCGATTTCATCTTTTCGGTGTGGGCCGAGGAGTGGGGGTTCGTGGGGTGCGCGGTGTTGCTTTTTCTTTTTTGCCTGCTCATTTTTCTCACCCTGCGGGTGGCCCGGAGGTCCAAGGACCGTTACGGCTCCCTGATGGTGGTGGGGATGAGCGCCCTGATCATGTGGCAGGCCATTATCAACATCGGCATGGTGATCGGGGTACTCCCGGTGGTGGGCATCACGCTGCCCTTCGTGAGCTACGGGGGGTCGTCTCTCATAACGCTTTGCCTTGCCGTCGGAATGATTGAGAACGTAAGCATGAGGCGCTACGTTTTTCAGACCCGGTAAAAGCGCCCGCCAGGCTTGTGTTCTGAAAATCACAAGGGTTAAAATTGTGATAAGTTTTGCTTTTCTTTGTTGAAAAGCCATTTGTACTGTGCTAGTAACGACGGCCATACTGGTCACAATTTCAGATTTGAGCTTTCTATTTTGCGCATGTGTGCATACTGAGGCCGGTTTGCCCAATGTGCATATAAGTCCTTTTTTGTTTGCCAGCCAACGTGGAGGGTAGGGTAAATGATCGATATCAATTTATCTCTTTTAATTCAAATGGCCAACTTCCTGGTCTTTCTCTTCCTGATGAACCTCATTTTGTACCGTCCGATTCGCCGTATCGTAGCCCAAAGAAAAAAGCTGATGAGCGACAAGCAGGAAGAGATCGAACGTCTGGAAGCCGGGGCCGCCGCCGCGGTGCAGGAGTATGAGCAAAAGCTTCAGGAGTCGAGGAGAGCCGGCCTGGAAAAGATCAAGGACCTGAAGGCGGCCGCCTACGACGAAGAGAAGGACCTTTTGCGCAGCATTTCCGCAGAGGCTGCCGAACAACTCCAGAAGATGCGAGCCCAGGTTCAGACAGACATCGGCATCGCCCGTGACGCGCTAAAGGATCAGGTGAAGACTTTCTCGGCACAACTGGCGCAAAAGATTTTGGGAAGGAGCATTTAAATGCAGGGGAGTTTTACGATGGTGAGGTCGAAGTGTTTTGCGCCTCTTCTGAGCTTAGTGTTTGTTTTCGCAATTCAGGGCAGCGTCTGGGCCTCGGAGGCGGGCGGGGGTGCTCATCACTTGAACTGGACGGATTTCTTGTACCGGACCATAGCTTTCCTTCTTCTTGTCGGAATCCTTGTTAAGCTTTTGAAGAAGCCACTTGCCAATTTTCTGAATTCCCGGCGCGAAGAGATCCGACGCATGCTTGATGAGCTCCAGGCCAAGACCGTAGAGGCACAGAAAAAGAGTGCCGAACTTGAAACCAGGATGGCCGCCGTAGAGCAGGAAACCAAGAAGATCGTGGATGAACTGATCGCCGAGGGGGAAGCCGAGAGGCGCAAGATCATCGAGGCGGCTCACCGGCAGGCGGAATACATCCAGCAGCAGGCGCGTATCGCGATTCAGCAGGAAGTGCAGGCTGCGCGCGCGAGCCTTACCGATGAGGTGGCCGACCTTTCCGTGGCCGCTGCCGAGAATGTTTTGCGGCAGAACATCCAGTCTGAGGATCAGGAGCGTCTGGTTCGAGAATTCATGACCATGGTGGTGGAGGCGAAGTGAAAAATCAAGTCATTGCCAAACGCTATTCAAGGGCATTGTTCAATCTTGCCGCGGAGGAGAATGCAATTGAGCGGTACGGGGAGGAGTTGGACGGTTTCATCGAGCTGTTGAAAACGATCCCCGACCTGGGCAACGTGCTTCGGAATCCTCTTTATCCGGAGGCGGCAAAAAAGAACATTTTCAAGAAAGTGTCGAAGAAACTCAAACTCTCACCGGTTTCGAAAGGCTTTTTCACTCTACTGATCGAAAAGGACCGAATCCAGCACCTGCCCGAAATCGGAGAATACTATCGCAAGCTCATCGACGAGCACTCCGGCATTGCACGGGCAAAGGTGAGTGCGGCGGTTGAACTGGGCGAAGCCGAAATCCAAGAGATCGCGGCCAGTCTCGAAAAAAAGGTTGGTAAAAAGGTCGTCGTCGAGTTTCAGCAGGACCCGTCATTGCTGGGAGGGGTCTATGCCCAGATAGGCGACTTGGTTTTAGACGGCAGCGTGAAGCGGCAGTTGCTTAACTTTAAAGAATCTTTAAAGAGGGGTGCGGTAGGATAAATGGAAATCAGAGCAGAAGAAATCAGCCAAATCATCAGAGAGCAGATTAAGGGCTACGAGAAGCAGGTTGACCTCAGCGAGACCGGGCGTGTGCTCTCCGTTGGCGACGGTATTGCCCGCGTATACGGAGTGGAAAAGTGCATGTCGATGGAATTGCTCGAGTTCCCGACGGCCCATGGAAACATCTTCGGCCTGGCCCTCAACCTCGAAGAGGATAACGTGGGCGTGGCCATCATGGGCGAAGACGTTCACATCAAAGAGGGCGACGTCGTGAAGCGGACCGGGCGCATCGCGGAAGTCCCGGTAGGCGACGAGGTCCTGGGCCGGATCATCGACTCGGTCGGAAATCCGCTGGACGGCAAAGGCCCCATCGAGGCCAAGGAATTCCGCCGGATCGAAGTCATCGCCCCCGGCGTTATCGCCAGGCAGTCGGTCAACGAGCCGATGTATACCGGGCTCAAGGCCATCGACGCCATGACCCCCGTAGGCCGCGGCCAGCGCGAGCTGATCATCGGCGACCGCCAGATCGGCAAGACGGCCATCGCGGTGGACGCCATCATCAACCAGAAAGACAGCGGGATCATCTGCATTTACGTGGCGGTGGGGCAGAAGAAATCCACCGTGGCGCAGGTGGTGGAGACCCTTCGCAAGCACGGCGCCATGGAATACACGATCGTCGTTGCGGCCAATGCTTCGGACCCTGCGGCCCTTCAGTTCATCGCCCCCTATGCCGGAACGGCCATGGGCGAGTATTACCGCGACAAGGGCGGCCACGCTCTCATCATCTACGACGATCTTTCCAAGCAGGCCACCGCATACCGGCAGGTGTCGCTGCTGCTGCGGCGTCCTCCCGCACGCGAAGCCTATCCGGGCGACATTTTCTACAACCACTCGCGGCTTCTCGAACGGTCGGCGAAGCTCAACAGCGAGCTGGGCAGCGGCTCCCTTACCGGCCTTCCCATCATCGAAACCCAGGCCGGTGACGTTTCCGCATATATTCCTACCAACGTTATTTCCATCACCGACGGCCAGATTTACCTGGAACCGAACCTGTTCTTCGCCGGCGTACGTCCGGCCATCAACGTCGGCCTTTCGGTTTCGCGGGTCGGCGGCGCCGCCCAGACCAAGGCCATGAAGCAGGTCGCCGGCAGGTTGCGCCTCGAACTGGCTCAGTACCGCGAACTCGAAGCTTTCGCCAAGTTCGGAAGCGATCTCGACAAGGCCACTCAGGCGCAGTTGAATCGCGGCATGAGACTGGTCGAACTGCTCAAGCAGCCCCAGTATCAGCCGATGCCCGCCGAAAGGGAAGTCATGTCGCTCTACTCGGGCACCAGGGGCTTCCTGGACACCATCCCGGTGGACAAGGTGGGACAGTACGAACAGCAAATGCTGGCCTTCATCGAGCGTAAGTACCCCGAGATCCTGGCCGAGATCAAAGAAAAGAACATAATCGGCGATGCTCTCGACCAAAAGATGACTGCGGCTCTCAAGGAGTTTGCGGGGGTTTTCCAAGCGTAGTTGGCGTCTGAAACCGAGGAGAGGAAAGCGTAAATTATGGCAACTCTAAGGGACATCAAGAGAAAAATAGACGCCGTAAAGAAGACCTCGCAGATTACCAAGGCCATGAACATGGTTGCCGCCGCAAAGCTTCGCGGCGCGCAACAGAACATGGAACGATTCCATCCCTACGCGCTGAAGTTCCGGGAGTTCATCGGCCGGCTCGCCGCGGGCGTCGAGGACCCGAGCCAGTACATGCTGCTCACGCCCAGGGAGCAGGTAAAGAAGGTCGAGCTTCTGCTGGTAACCGCGGACAGGGGTCTTTGCGGCAGTTTCAATACCAACTTGATCGTAGCGGCCGAAAGGTTCATCAATGCCAAGAAGGCCGAGGGCATCGAAGTCAGCATGACCGCCGCCGGGAGGAAGGGCAGGGATTTCTTCAAGCGCAAGCTGGCCCTGCGCAGCGGCATGATCGGGCTGCTCAACAAGGTAAGCTACGATGACGGCCGCCGGATCGGGGCGGAGCTGATCGAGCAGTTCGAAACCGAGGCAGTGGACGAGGTGTACGTGATCTACAGCCACTTCGTCAACATCGTCAGACAGGTACCGTCGGTTGTCAAGCTGCTTCCCATAACGCCGGCCGAGCACGAAGCCGGTGAAAAGGAAGCCCATTTCGAGTATCTGTTCGAACCTTCCCACCAGGCGCTCTTGACCGACCTGCTGCCAAACTACATTTACGTGCAGGTGCTCGAAACGCTGTACCAGACGTCGGTTGGCGAGCATGCGGCTCGGATGGCCGCCATGGACAATGCCACCAACAACTGTAAAGAGCTGGTAAGAACGCTGACGCTGACCTACAACAAGGCGAGGCAGGCGGGCATTACCAAGGAACTCATGGATATAGTAGGCGGAGCGGAAGCCCTCAAGAAATAGGCTCTCATAGGCCAAGGGAGGTTACATGCCCATGAATATGGGGAAAATCGTACAAGTTATCGGTAACGTTGTGGACGTCGAGTTTGATGAGGGCAAGCTGCCGCCCCTTTTGACAGCTTTGTTCGTAAGCAATCCCGGACTCGGCCCCGAGGAAGACAACCTCGTTTTGGAAGTTGCCCAGCACCTCGGAGATAACGTGGTGCGCACCATCGGAATGGACCTCACCGACGGCTTGGTGCGCGGGATGGCGGTGAAGGATTCGGGCAAGCCGATCATGATGCCGGTGGGCAAGACGGTGCTCGGCCGCATCCTGAACGTTGTCGGAAGGACCGTGGACGGCCTGGGGCCGATCAGCTCCGATACCTACATGCCCATTCACCGGAGCGCGCCGGCGTTTATCGAGCAGGACACTTCGGTTAAGGTCCTCGAAACGGGCGTCAAGGTTATCGACCTCCTGGTCCCGTTTCCGCGCGGCGGCAAGATGGGGATGTTCGGCGGCGCCGGCGTGGGCAAGACGGTCGTCATGATGGAGATGATCCACAACATCGCCATGCAGCACGGCGGTATTTCGGTGTTCGCCGGCGTGGGCGAAAGAACTCGCGAGGGCAACGACCTGTATCACGAAATGAAGGAATCGGGCGTTCTGCCGCGCGCCGGCCTGGTTTACGGCCAGATGACCGAGCCTCCGGGGGCGCGTGCCCGCGTCGCCATTTCGGCCCTTACGGTTGCCGAATACTTCAGGGACATTGAAGGCCAGGACGTTCTCCTGTTCATTGACAACATTTTCCGTTTCACCCAGGCGGGCGCCGAAGTTTCCGCACTTCTCGGCCGCATGCCCTCCGCCGTCGGTTACCAGCCGACTCTGGGTACCGACCTCGGTGAACTCCAGGAACGGATCACCTCGACCACCAAGGGATCGATCACTTCCGTGCAGTGCGTGTACGTGCCCGCCGACGACTTGACCGACCCCGCACCGGCGACGACCTTCGCCCACCTCGACGGTACCGTCGTTCTCTCGCGGCAGATCGCGGAACTCGGCATCTACCCCGCGGTGGACCCCCTGGATTCGACCTCGCGCATCCTCGATCCCAACGTACTCGGCAACGATCATTACTACACGGCGCGCGAAGTCCAGCAGATTCTCCAGAAGTACAAGGACCTGCAGGACATCATCGCCATTCTGGGTATGGACGAACTTTCCGACGAGGACAAGCTGACCGTTTCCCGGGCGCGCAAGATCCAGCGCTTCCTGTCCCAGCCGTTCCACGTTGCTGAAACCTTCACCGGTGTCGCCGGCAAGTACGTGAAGATGGAAGACACCATCCGGGGTTTCAAGGAAATCTGCGAAGGCAAGCACGACGAGATCCCCGAGCAGGCCTTCTACATGGTGGGAGGTATCGAGGAAGCGGTGGAGAAAGCCAAGCAGATGGCGGCAGCCTAAGGATGAGATGGTGAGCGTATGGCTGAAAAAATAATTCTGGACATCGTAACTCCGGAGAAGAAGGTTCTCAGCGAATCCGTGGACATTGTGGTTGCACCGGGGGAAGAGGGAGAGTTCGGCGTGCTTCCCGGCCACATCCCCTTCCTGTGCAAACTCAAGGTCGGAGAGCTTCGGTTCCGCTCCGGCACGTCGGCGCGGCATGTGGCCATCATGGGAGGCTATGCGGAAGTGCTGCCTCACCACGTGACCATATTGGCCACGGCGGCCGAGGAAGCCTCGGAGATCGACGTGGTGCGGGCCCAGGCGGCGCGGGAACGGGCCGAAAGGCGCATCAGCGAGGCCAAGGACAAGCTCGAGTTCGCACGGGCCCAGGGCGCCCTGCAAAGAGCGGTGGCGCGCCTCAGGGTGGCTGAGAAAAAATAAATCACGTAAATTCCAGGTAATTTTTATGAATAACAAAAGCCTCCGGGTGTTCCGGGGGCTTTTGTTATTAGCGGATCGTGAGAGGCGGAAATTCCGCGCGATGGGTTGATAACGCCGGTCTCGTTTCCGCTTTTCTGCGGACGGTGGGCACAAAAACCCCGTGCTCACCCTGCACCCGACGGGTTTCCTGAGAACCAGCGGGAAATCGTCACCCCGGCTGCCGGTCTTTTACGTAAATTTTTGCGCCTTCCGACAACCCGCCCTCCAGCCCGACCCTGAAGCCGTTTTCGTCCTCGACCGCGGCGCGCCCGGCCGCGGCGGCCCGGTAGGCGTCCTGGTTGTAGGCGATCAGCGCGTGTTTGACGCTCATCCCCCGGTGGATGGTGACTTTTTGATCGTTTACGAAGACCTCCATGATTTTTCCGGGCGGCTCCCTGTTATTTGCGATACACCAGCCTGCCTTCCGCCTTGATGGAAATCGGCGAGTGGCGCGTGATGTAGTCCGTTACGACGTCGCGCAGTTCGGAGCCGAACACGACGTTGGGGCCTTCCTTGAACTCGGTGTAAAGATCTCCGCCGGCGGCCAGAAAATCGTTGGTGGCAACCCGGTAGATCGAGGCGGGGGCGAGCGGTTTTCCGTCGACGGAGGCCGAGGCCACCTTGGAGCCGGCGGGCTTCGACAGGTCGTATTCCACCTTAAGCCCTGAAATTTGCAGCCCCTTTCCCGACCGGACGCCTCGTTCCAGGAGCTTCAATATCTGGTCGCCGGTGAGGTCCATGGTCACGACGACGTTGTCGAAAGGCAGCACGGTATAGATCTGTTCGAGAGTGATGGGCCCCTTGAACAGGTCCGCCCGGATACCGCCGCTGTTTTCAATGGCGATCCGGGCGCCCGAAGTTTCCCGCATGGCATCCGCGATGAGGTCTCCCAGGTTGGATTCCCCGCGGGGATTTCTGGTGAGGTCCAGGGCGGCCGTTCCCACCGTTTTGGAAAATTGTTCCCTGACTTTCCGGTTGTAAGGATCGATGATTTTCACCACCTTCGGGTCGAACCGCACCTTCCGGTTGGCGGTAACCAGCCTCAGTTCGTTCTTGCCGGTATACGAGGCGATCTTTTTGCGGACCGGGTCATACATCAGGTTCAGCACCCCCAGGTATTCGCCGTAGCAACCGGCCTGAACGATGATGGTGCCCCCCTCGTTTACGGGGTTGGTAACCACCGTGTGGCTGTGGCCGCCGACGATGACGTCGATGCCGTGTACTTCCCGCGCCAGCCGCCGGTCCTCGTCAAGCCCCAGGTGAGAGAGTACGACCACCAGTTCGGTCCCTTTGGCGCGCAGTTCCTTCACCAGCGGCGCCGCTGTTTGGGCCGGGGCTTCGACGTGGAGCCCCGTGAGATTTCCGGGTTTGGTGGTGTATTGGACTTCCCGGGTGGTGAGCCCGATAATGCCGATCTTGACGCCTTTTCTTTCGATGATGATCCAGGGCCTGACGCCGTCGAACGGTTTCCCGTTTCCGTCCAGGATATTGGCGCAAAGGACCGGAAAGTGCGCGGAGGAAATGATTTCGCGCAAAACGTCCTGCCCCCAGTCGAATTCATGATTGCCAAGCGCCATGGCGTCATAATGGAGGAAGTTCATGACTTCGATGACCGGACGGCCGTGGAACAGGTTGGAGATCGGGGTCCCCTGGAACATGTCTCCGGCGGACAGCAGCACCACGCCACCCCGGTTGGCGTCCCGCTCCCTGGTGACCAGCAGGGCGAGGTAGGCGACGCCGCCCACCGGGTTCTTGGCATCGGCGGCCTTGTCCACGAAGGGGTTCAAGTGTCCGTGGGTGTCGTTTACGTGAAGGATCGTGAGTTTTACGCCCGGTTCGGCCGGAGCGGCGGAAAAAGCGGTGCCGGAAAGTATTGCCGAAAAAACGAGCAGGACCAGCGCCGCAAGGGCGAAATGCCTCAGGCTTGTGGTTTTAATGGAACGCGGCATCGGTTGCATCCTCCCATCTATGGGGCGGCGGGGGACGTCAGAAGAAGCGCAAAAACCAGTCCAGACTGATCCGGGTGGCCGCCTTTCTCCAGGATTCGTCCATGAAGCGATGGTCTGCCGTATTGAGGATTACCAGTTCCCGGGGGTCTTTGAGCCGGCGATAGATGCGGACGGAATCTTCCCATGCCACGATTTCGTCCTGCCTTCCGTGGATCAGGAGAACGCGGCGCGCGGCGTCAAGCGACTCCAGGCTTACGGGCGTCCCCAGCCGGAGGGTGGCGGGGGCGGGCTGCTCTTCCGCGGCGTTCGTCCCGCCCTGTCCAGGCCGGACTTCCAAAAGGTCGAAAGGCGCCGACCAACTGGCGACCGCCGCGATCCCGTCGGGGTCCGCATTGGCCGCCAGGAGCGAAAGGTAGCCGCCAAGGCTCGATCCCAGGAGCCCGATGCGCCCGTCCGACCAGCGCTCGGAGCGTGAAAAGGCGAGCACGGCCGCCAGGTCGCGTATCCTGGCGGGAATCAGGGCTCCTTCCCGTGCCGGGCTTTCCCCGCATCCCGAAAAGTCGAACCGCACCACGCAAAAGCCCGCATCGCTCATCCGTTCGCCGACCGCGACGTACTTGGGGCTGTCTTTCGAGCTGAGAAGGCCGTGGGAACACACGATCACCGGCGCGGGCGCCTTTTGCGGAACATGGACCACCGCGGCGAGATCAATTCCGTTATCCTGAATGCGAATCGTGCGTACGCTTTGCATCCGACCTTTGCACCGTAATCGCTGGATGTTTCGATCTCTAGAATTCTTGATAATCTATTCGGCCGCCGGTTCGGGCCGGACTTTTCGGGCCGCCTCGGCGGAAAGCCTCCGTGCGCGCCTTTTTCCGGGAAAAATCGAGAACATCCTAAACCATTGTAAGAAGCGTTCCATGTAGATGTAAACCACCGGCGTAATATAAAGGGTCAGCAACTGCGACAGGAGCAGGCCCCCGACCACCGCCAGGCCCAGCGGGCGGCGCGCTTCCGCGCCCGCGCCGATACCCAGGGCGATGGGAAACGTTCCCATCAGTGCCGCCATGGTGGTCATCATGATGGGGCGAAACCGCAGGATGCACCCCTCGAAAATGGCGTCGGCGGGCGACTTGCCGTCGTTTCTCTGGGCGCTCAGGGCGAAGTCGATCATCATGATGGCGTTTTTCTTGACGATACCGATCAGCATGATGATCCCAACGAAGGCGTAAATACTGAGATCGACATGGAAAATCATCAGGGTGAGCAGCGCTCCCACCCCCGCCGAGGGCAGGCCGGAAAGGATGGTGAGGGGATGGATGAAGCTCTCGTAGAGAATGCCCAGCACCATGTAAATGACCAGGATGGCGAGTACGAGCAGCACCCACAGGCCTCGCATGGAGGACTGAAACTGCTGGGCGGTCCCCTGGAAATTGGCCGAAAGGGTGGCGGGCAGCCGTAGCTGGTCGGTGACCTTCTGGATCTGGGAGACGGCCTCCCCCAGGGCTACGCCGGGCGTGAGGTTAAACGAGATGGTGACCGAGGCGAACTGGCCGGTGTGGTTGACCGTAAGCGGCCCGACCCGCTGCACCACCTTGGCGAGCGAATCGGAAGGGACCAGCGTCCCCGCCGCCGACCTGATATACAGGGAGGAAAGCGACGAGGGTTCGGTCTGGTACTTGGGGTCCACTTCCAAGATGACCTGGTATTGGTTGATGGGCGTATAAATGGTCGAGATCTGCCGCGTTCCGTAGGCGCTGTACAGCGAGCTTTCGATCTGTTCCGCCGAAATCCCGAGGGCGTTGGCCTTGTCGCGGTCGATATGGACCATGATCTCCGGGTTGGTGATCTGGAGGTCGGTGGTTACGTCCTGGAGGACCGGCAGGGCCTTCAATTTCGCTTCGAGAAGAGGGGCGAAATGGTACAGGTCCTTGGTGTCGGTGCCCTGGAGCGTGTACTGGTACTGGCTCTTGGTGGACCGGCCGCCGATCTGTATGGCCGGCGGATTTTGCAGGAAGATGTTGAGCCCCGGAATGGCGGCGACCTTCCTGCGCAGCCTTTGGATGACTTCCGTAACGCCGTCTCGCTCGCTTCGTTGCTTCAGGTGAATGAACATGCGCCCGGTATTTCCCACGGGGCTCGATCCGGTGGCGCCCGCCGCCGCCATGAAGCCTTCGACCGCCGGGTCGTGCCGCACGATTTCGATGGCTTCCTTTTGCAGATTGACCATGGCGTCGAAGGCGATGCCCTGCGCCGCTTCGGTCTGGGCCGAGATCCGGTCGGTGTCCTCGCTGGGGATGAAGTCCTTGGGAATGATGGTGAACAGGTATAGGGTCACGAAAACGAGCGCGATCGCCAGAGTGAAAATGATACGGCTGTGCCTCAACGCCCATCGCAGGGAGGATTCGTAGACGCTGAGCATCCCGGTGAAAACGTGTTCGGAAATGGTATACAGGCGTCCGCGGGCTTTTTTACCGCCGTTTCCCCCATTTTCGTGTTCGGTTTTGAGAAAACGGCTGCAAAGCATGGGAGAAAGGGTCAGCGATACGAAGCCGGAAATGAGGATGGTAACGGCGATGGTTACCGAAAACTCCCTGAACAGCCTGCCCAGGATCCCGCCCATGAACATCAGGGGGATGAAGACGGCGGCCAGGGAGATGGTCATGGAAAGGATGGTGAACCCGA
>LUZZ01000116.1 GCA_001603845.1 Syntrophobacterales bacterium Delta_01
ACTGATATGTCCAGATTTAAATGGAATACTATCTTATACAATAATCAGTAGAAATTATCCAATAATCATAATACGCATATTTATTCGGAAAAGAATTTGACTTGTGAACCGGACGGCTTTTCTGTATTTTACTTTGGAATTCAACTCCATTCGAGTATAACTGAAATATCGGATAATTATCCTGGACCTGTTCGGCTTGTTCGTGGTCCGTCCGTATTTTTTCCATTCTAACCAGCTTAATTTACGATGAAAACACTTCGGCACGAAAGCCGCCGTGGAATACGGCATCGGTTTTTTCATTGTCCGAATATGCCATGAAGGCTTTGGCATCTGCAGCGGGGTACTGAAGAAATTTCAGTGCCGTCCCCGGTAACAACGATCATTTGGTGTCCCTGCCGGCATGCGTATGGATAGTCCAAAGCACAAAATGCCACCGGAAAGGTGCCCGGGTTGCAGCATGACGATACCGGCGAGGGCAGACTATCTTTGCCCGAAGTGCGGGTTGGAGCTGGCGCATCTCGATATAGCGATGAATGGCTCGGTGCGGGGCCTTTTCGGCTTTTTGCTGGCTCCGGGCAGCGTGCTGGCGGAACGCTACCGGGTGGTCAGGCTGCTCGGCAAAGGCGGGTTCGGGGCCACCTACTCGGCGGAGGATTTAAAGCTGAGCGCAAAGCGGCGGGCGCTGAAGGAAATTCCCGAACTGCTTTTCGACCAGAACGAAGCCGGCCTGTTGGGCCGGTTGAGCCATCCGGCCATACCGGATATCGTCGACCGGTTCAGCGAACGCGAAATGGTTTACCTGGTCCTGGAATTCGGCGGCAGCCGGACGCTGGACAGCGAGTGCCGGAGGCTCGGCGGCAAAATGCCGATCCCGGAGATTATCTCCTATATGCACCAACTGTGCGGCGCGCTTTCATACCTGCATGCGCAGGACCCGCCCATCATTCACCGCGACCTGAAACCCGAAAACATCCTCATCGACGACAACGACCGGATCATGCTGGTCGATTTCGGGATAGCCAGGGAGTCGGTGCCGGAATCCACCACGCGCATATCGGCCAGGGCGATCTCCAGGGGCTTCAGCCCTCCCGAACAGATCCTGGGTACGGGAACGGACGTGCGCGCCGATATCTACGCCTTCGGCGCAACCCTGTACTACCTGCTGACCGGCCGGGTCCCGCCGGCGGCCAACGAGCGCGTGGCGGGCCGGGACGTCGAAGCCCCTTCCAGCCTGGTGCCCGGCCTTTCGCCGGACATCGACGAGGCGCTGATGAGCACCTTGAGCCTCAATGTGAATCAGCGGCCGGGCAGCATCGAAGACTTGGAAAGAGTGGTGGACGGGCTGCGGGCGCTGGCGGGCGCTCGGACGCCGCAAAGCTCCAGGACGGTAAGGCTGGACACCGGCACGGACGGGCCTTTGCCGGCTCATGCGAAAACCCCGGTCCCCGGCCGGGGGACCCGCGGGTCACGGGAAGCGGCCATCGAATCGGCCCGGTCCGTGCGGGGTTCCAGGAGCCGGATCCTGCTGGCCATACTCGTGTTCCTGTTTTTTACGTTTTGCATTACCGGCAGCATCCATTTCGAGCCGGCCGCGCCCACCACGCCATCGATACGGCCGCCATCCCCGATCAAGGGGAAACGAAGGCTGCCGTGGAAAGCATGGATAGATAGAGTTTACGGACCAGGGCGATCATCAACTTCTAATTCAGGGAGGTAGAGCAGATGGCATTTATCAGGAGTAATATCAACCGCAGAGACCGAAAGCGTGGTATGGGGCTTCCGGTCGCCGCAGCCGCCGTTTTTCTGGCGTTAACCTTTTTGTTCGCCGTTCCCTCGATGGCCCAGGAAGGTCTTCCCGGAACTTACGGGTTGAAAATCTATTCGGTCAATCCGGGCCTGTATCCGTTCGTCCAGGTGTACTTCCGCACCTTCGACCAGAACATGCAGCCCCTGGTAAACCTGAACGAAAGAAACATCGGGCTCATGGTAAAGGGCCGGTCCTACAGCCCGATGAAACGGCAGTATTTTATCCAGTCCCTGCGCCAGCGTCAGGAGGCGACCCGGACGGTCATCATCCTGGACGCCAGCAAGTCCATGGCGGGGTTTCCGTTCGAAGCATCCTTGAGGGCCGCGGCGCGTTTCATCGACAGCAAACGGCCTCAGGACGAGGTAGCCATACTGGCCATAAGGGATACCAAGGACGGCTACGAAACCGTTTCCGCGTTCGAGCGTGACCCGGGCGCACTGGCAAGACGCCTGGCGGATGTCCGGTGCGACGGCAAAAGAACGCGCCTCTACGACACGATAGCCGCCGGCATGCAAGCCTGCGGGGCCTCTTCGCAGGGTTCGGTGTCACCGTCTTCGTCGGGTTTTATCGTTTCCAACTCCATCGTGGTCTTCTCGGACGGCCGGGACGACGGAAGCGCCCTTTCCAGGGAGGAACTGAACACCCGCATTTCCGGGCTCCCCATCCCCGTGCCGATCTACTGCCTGGCATACTCGCGCGTGAGCCCCAAATATTTCAAGAACCTGGAATCCATATCCAAGAACTCGTTCGGCAAATACTACCTGATTGCCGAAGCCTTCGATAAGATGCAACGGGTGGTCGAAGAAATTCAGAACATCATCCAGAGCGACTACGTGCTGACTTTCCGGTCTTATGTACCGGTGGACGGCGAGGAACATTCCATAAAGGTCGGCGTGGAGTATCCTGCGGGGAGCGGGAAGTATAAATTCGAGGGAGCGAAATTCGAAGCGCTGGAACCGCCTCCCGATGATCGTCTGTACCAGAAGATAAACGAACTGCGCTTGGCCATTCCCGACCTGCCCGACGGCAATCCCTACATGGACAGGACGTCCGCCCAGCAGGGCGGGATGCCGCCGCATCCTACCGGGACGATGCCGCCGCAGCAAAGCGGGATGGTGCCTCCACCGCCGCAGCAGCGCGAGGTGTCCCAATAGAGCGACCGGGCACTGTGAAAATATTGCCCGATATTCCAAACACATAATTTTATCTTACGGCCGGTGCGCCCCCGGGAATACTCCGGGCGGGCGCACCGCCTTCCCCCGGCGGCGGGCGTGCCATAATCATGAAGAAAATAATCCTTCTCATCGCTTTGGCCGGCCTGGCGGTCATTCTGGTCCGGACCAACCCTTCCATGGATGATTACCGGAACTACATCAGCCGGCAGGTGCTCAAGGAAAGTCAAAAAAGCGGGCGGGACGGCTTCGAGCGGTTCATCGGCCCCCTGGCCGGCGGCATTGCGGGCTCCCTTGCAGCCAGCCAAACGATCCGGACCGATTACGGAGTGTTGAGCACCTACGAACTCCCGTTGGGCGAGAGCCGCCTCAGGCTGGTCGGAATCTTCAAAAACTTCATCGTCCTGGAAACTCCCAACCAAAAATAGCACCGCGCCAAACCGCAAAAAGAACGGGGGAAATATTTCTCCCCGCATCTCCTACCGAGATTCGGCTGCCCGCGCAAGCGCGTACGTGCCGAGCGCTCGGGGGGTGGGCGAATCACCCCCATGTTCATAAGGCATCGTTTCGATACCGCTTTGGGCACAACTTTCCATTAAGCCCCATCCAGCCGTTTTTACTTCGATTTTGCCGGGCCAACGGAGCAAATCGGAATTATTTTTAGATAATGGGTGATGTAAAAAACACTGGAACACTAAGGAACAAAAACATGAATAAAAAATTCTACTCCATCTTGGCGGCAATGGCGATTGCCCTGACCCTGTTTTTCGGATTCGGCCCCCTGAACACGGCAAAAGCGGCGCCGGACGGCGGCGATGCCTACACTCCGCCTCCCGGACAGTCGAATCTTTTCGGGTATGACCAGGCCGCCAACTCCACGGGAGCGATCGACAGGGACCAGGACCGGGGCACGGCGCCGAGTGGGAATTCCGGGTTCGTAACGGACTCCTACGGGCTGAACCTGAAATCGCAGCAGTAACACCGGCGCTTCTGCCGCGCATATCCGGTAAGTCGGGCGATCCGGCGAGTTATTGGGAGGGGCGGTGATTTTTTGCTCACGTTTTCGGGAAATTTTCCCGATTCTCCGATAGAAGGGGTAGCTTCGCTCATTATTGATTTCCGGGATGCCTGCCGGTTCTGCCGCACAATCCCTTCCATCCCGCAGGATTCCGCATAAACGGCCAATCTTTCCGCCGCTGAAAACGGGTGTTTTCCGTCCTCAGCGGCGGAAATCGATTCACCGGTACGCTTAGAAAGGATAGAGAATGGAAGCGGTAATGCTGAGGCTGACCGGGAACAAATCAGTGGACATGGTTTGCGCCGAATGCGGAAACTCCCGTCAGATTACCGTCTCAAGTCTTCCCCAGCTCGGAAAAATCTACCGGATAAAATGCCGGTGCGGAAACTCCGCCGCCTTCGTTTTGGACAGAAGAAAACACAAGCGGAAAAAGATAAATTTTATAGGGCTTTACTCGGTAAGGGGCAGCATCAGGGACCACATCATCAGCGTGGTGAACCTGTCGAGAAACGGCCTGTGCTTCAAACGAACCGACAACACGAAACTGGACGTCGGCCAGGTGATCTCCATCAATTTCCAGCTCGATAACCTGGAGCGCGATTCGGTAAGGTGCGATGCGATCGTGCGCAGCATCGTCGACGACAAGGTGGGAGTGGAATTCAAGGACATGGGCGGCAGCACCGATCGAACCCTGGGATTTTACCTTTTGGGAAACGACGGCGGCGGGAATGAAATGTTCGTGTTCGGCTCCAAACCGAACCGGAACGAAAACCCGGAACAACGGGTACAGGGATAAACGATCCGCTCCTCCGCACCCGGCCTCTTCCCGCCGGGTGTTTCATTGCACCGTGAAAGTATACTCGCCGTTGGTTTCCTGCCCGTCGAAGCTCTGTGCGGTCCACCGGACGCGGTAGGTGCCGGAGGGCAGGGGAGGCAGGGTCGCCAGGAGCGACATGCCCTCCGCCCCGCTCACGTGCGCGTCCCGGTTATCCATCTGCTCACCCTTTGCATTATACACCCGCACGGTGCTGAATGCGGGGTCCGGCTTTCCGTCAAACCGGATCACCACGCTCTTGGGCGAATTGGAAATTTGTGCTCCGGTCCCCGGTTCGCAGGCCAGAGGCATCAGGTAGCCCCACGCCTTTCCGGCGAGTGCGGCCAGCACCAGGGTCGCAACCAGGAACGCAAGGCCGAAATTTTTCATGAACCTCATCCGCCGGTTGGGTTCAGGGCACCAGAAAGAAGTTCCCCCTCGTCGTCGGTGTAGAATCGGAATCCGCAACATTGTCCCACAAAAATGCCCACCAAAAAAGCCGGGGCACCCCCAATATAAAACCCGCGCGTCGATTTGCCAGCTTTCCGGCTTGATCGATCCGGTCACGCACGGCGTTCCCCTATTCCCATTCCCGAGTCCGGGCCGGCAGCCGACCGGAAATTATTTCGCCCGCGAATCGTTCCCTCCCCTGTGTTTCCCGGATCCCGCAATACCAAAATAGGGTCTTCCTGACGTCCATCTACAGGAAAGACCCTATTTCACGCCGGAAAAAAGATATGATAGTTTTAGTAATCATTCAGAGATCTTTTTCCGGCGAGCGCAGGCTTTTCCCCCACGGACAACCGGAAGACGGGTATCCGCCGGTAGGGTTTCTTCTACCGGTACACAGTGGTTCTTCTCCAAATACTGTTCTCTACTGATTGAAAAACGGCTGAAGGAGACCTTAGGTTAGGCCCATAATTGAGTCCCTCGGTATTTTCCTTCTCTTCAGGGATGGAGGCCGTTACGATGCAAGCAATCAAATGTGTACTAATTTGGAGTGTCACGATGGCGATTTGGGCCATGGGGGCGATTTCCCTGTGGAAGCTCTGGCAGTTCCAGAAAGGCCTGCCCGACCCGACCGGTTCCTACATAGAATTTTCGCTGATGTTCATCATTACGTTCTACGTATTGATGCTGATTCCCATTAAGTACGTGGTGAACAGCGTCTTTTGCAGTCCGGAAGAACTGCCGAACCCGGTTCTCGAATCCTGACCGGCCCCCTTCCCGTGTGAATAAGGCTAGGGTCCCCAACGCCCCGGTCCTTTGGCGACGGCCGCCAGTTCCCGGCAATACCGTTTTTCCGCGAGACCTCCTTTTCCGCCCATTTTGGGCCGTGTGCCGCTTTCTGTCTTCTGTTCTCCGGCACCCGTTCTCTGTCCACCCGCCACCCGTTCAGATGCTCACCCGCCACCGGGTGCCTTCCGGGAAGTCTTCGACCTGAATGCGTTTGGATTCCAGTTCCTTGCGGATGCGGTCGGCTTCGGCGAAGTTTTTCTCCTGCCGCGCCTTGTGGCGAAGCGATATCAGGTTGTTGAGTTCCTCTTCGGTGAGGCCGGTGGTCTTGAGCTTGAGCTTTCTTTGTTCGTCGAAAAACACGCCGGGCTCGCTTTCGAGAAGGCCGAGGACGGCGCAGTGCTTGCGCATGGTGCCGGCGGCCCTGCGGGCCAGTTCCGCCGCCGGGCCCTTGAGGTTCTTGCGGCCGAACGAATCGAGGAACCGCTGCAGGGACCTCTGGAGGGCGAAAATGTAGCCCGTGGCCTGGGCGGTATTGAAATCGTTGGACATCGCTTCGTTGAAAGCGTCCGGAAGCGACGCCGCTTTTTCGTAGAGTTCGGGATCCTGTTTCTTCAAAACGTCTTCGGAAAAGGCGTTCTCCTTCCCACCCTGCTGCCGGGGCGCCCTTTGGCCCACGGCTTCGAGAGTGCCGTAGAGCCGGTCCAGCCCGCGCTCGGCCTCCGCGATGGTCTCGTCGGAATAATCCACCGGGCTCCTGTAGTGTTTGCTGATGACAAACAGCCTCAGGGCCTGCGGGTGGATCTCGCGCAGCACGTCCCGGATGGTGAAGAAGTTCCCGAGGGACTTGGACATCTTTTGGTTGTTGATGTTTACGAACCCGTTGTGGAGCCAGTAGCGCACGAACGGAGCGTCGAAAGCCATTTCGCTCTGCGCGATCTCGTTTTCATGGTGGGGAAACACCAGATCTTTTCCTCCACCGTGGATATCGATGGGGATGCCCAGGTAGCGGGCCACCATGGCCGAACATTCAATATGCCAGCCCGGCCGTCCGGGCCCCCAGGGGCTGTCCCACGCCGGCTCTCCCGGCTTGCTGCCTTTCCACAGGACGAAATCCAGCGGGTTGGCCTTGTTTTCGTCCACTTCCACCCTGGCGCCCGCCAGCAGGTCATCGGTGTCGCGGCCGGACAGCTTGCCGTAGCCGCCGAACCGGTCCACACTGAAATACACGTCCCTGCCGGCCTGGTAGGCGGCGCCCTTTTCCACCAGCCTGGCGATGATTTCGATCATCTCCGGGATGTGGTCCGTGGCCAGCGGTTCGAAGGTGGGGCGCAGCACGCCCAGGCACCCCATATCCTCGTGGAAAGCCTCGATGAACCGGTCGGCGATGGTGCGGTAATCGCTTCCTTCCTGGTTTGCGCGCCGGATGATCTTGTCGTCGATATCGGTGAAGTTTCGAACGAAAACCACTTCGTAGCCCAGGTGGAGAAGATAGCGGTAAATAACGTCGAATACGATCACCGAACGGGCGTGACCGATATGGCAGAAGTCATAGACGGTGATCCCGCACACGTAGAGGCGGACCCTGCCGGGTTCCTGCGGAACGAACTCCTCTTTTTTCCTGGTGAGAGTGTTGTAGACCAGCAACGCCATTTCCAGGCGATCTCCTTATCGAATTTCGCCCCCGCCGGCGGGAATTGCTCCCGGACCGGCCGGATCGTCTTTTTTCGTCTTGTGAGTTACCCTGCAACCTCTTCGAGCAGCACCACGGCATAGGCGGCGATTCCTTCTCCCCGGCCGCAGAACCCCAGGGTTTCGGTGGTCTTTGCCTTTATGCTGATGCAATCGAACGCAATTCCCATCGCTTCGGAAATCCGGCCGGCCATCTTCGGGATGAAGGAAGCCAGCTTGGGTTTTTGAGCCACGATGGTGGTATCGATATTTTTCAGGCGGAAACCGCGTGCTCCGACCAGCGCCGCCGTACGCTCCAGCAGCACCATGCTCGACACCCCCTTGTATTCGGGACTGGTGTCCGGAAAATGCGTGCCGATATCCCCGAGGGCGGCGGCCCCCAGCATGGCGTCGCAAATGGCGTGGAGCAGCACGTCCGCATCGGAGTGACCGAGCAGCCCCATTTCGTAAGGGACCTCCACGCCGCCCAGGATCAGGGGCCGGCCCTGAACCAGCATATGCACGTCATACCCGAACCCGACTCGCACGATCCCCCTTCCCCGCACAACCGGCCGACAAAAACCATTGCGCCCATTCGAGGTCCTCCGGAGTGGTGACCTTGATATTGGACCGCTCGCCGCGGACAATGGCCACCGGGACGCCGATCCGCTCCACAAACGACGCATCGTCGGTCCCGGCCCACCCCGACCGGACGGCCTGGTCGTAGGCGGCCTCGATGATTTCCTTCCGGAACACCTGCGGGGTCTGCACCATCCAGATCTCGTCCCGGGCAAGGGTACGCTCCACCCGGCCGTCCCTGGCGCTCTTTATGGTGTCCGTTGCCGGCAGCGCGGCGATGCAGGCCCCCGTTTCCCGGGCGCCTTCCCAGGCGGCGGTAATAAGTTCCGGAGAGGCGAAAGGCCTCACCCCGTCATGGATCAGCACCCACTCGCATTCGGCCGGCAACTGCTTCAACCCGTTGTACACGCTTTCCTGCCGCTCGCCGCCTCCGGGCACCACGTTGACGGAGCACCCCCGCCCGCCCGGCTCCGAAACGATCTCCTGCGCCACCGGGATGAACTCCCGCGGCACCACCAGGAAAATGCTGGACAAAAACGGCATGAGAGAAAGGGCGTCGATGGTGTGGGCGATGATCGGTTTTCCGGACAAGTCCAGGAATTGTTTGGGCTTATCGCCCCCCATTCTGATGCCGCGCCCGGCGGCGGGTACGATGGCGCACGTTGTGGATATCATTGCCGACAATCTGAAGTAAAAGGTATCCGGAGCAGGTCATAAGCCGGGTTCTGTTCCCCGTGAACCCGGAGGCGCACGGGGCATGATCATTCCTCTGGTCCGGCCGTTACCGGCCGGATCTAGCGACCAACCCGGGAACTCGGGCGGGCAACCCTCGAACGCTCCCCTATTTGGTCTTGCTCCGGGTGGGGTTTGCCTAGCTCCCGATGTCACCACCGGGACTGGTGAGCTCTTACCTCACCGTTTCACCCTTACCCTGCCCGCAAGCGGGCGAGGCGGTCTGCTTTCTGTTGCGCTTTCCTCCTCGTCGCCGAGACTGGGAGTTACCCAGCACCCTGCCCTGTGGAGCCCGGACTTTCCTCCAGCCAGTCTGCGCCGAAGCGCCCCGGCCGGCGATCATCTGCCCTGCTCCGGATCGATCATCCGTCCGAGAGAAGATAGATCCTTCCACTGCTATTTTAACAGATTCAACTTTTTGTGCAACCCGCCGCGGAACGGCATTTCGATCCGCACCCGTGGCATTTTCCAGCTTTTTGTGTATAGTTGAAGCCGTTGTCCCCGATCCGGACAAAAACACCGACCCATACGCGAGACGGCATACCGCTTTTATGAAAGAGCGCAATATAGCATTAATAGGATTTCGTGCAACCGGCAAAAGCGCCGTGGGCAAACCCCTGGCCGAAAAGCTCGGCCGGGTGTTCATCGACATGGACCTGCACCTCACCGCCTGTGCGGGGCGCGACATCGCCTGCTGGGTGAGGATGGAGGGCTGGGCGTCTTTCCGCAGGGCCGAGTCCGAGTTGTTGGCGGTCCTGGGTTCCCGCGAAAACCTGGTGGTGGCCACGGGGGGCGGGGTGGTCCTCAACCCCGAAAACCGACGGGTCCTGAAGGAACGGTTCTTCACGGTGTGGCTCAAGGCCGGCCCGGAAACCATCTATTCCAGGATCAGCGCCGATCCCCTGTCTCCGGCCAACCGGCCCGCGCTTTCCGATATGTCGCCGCAGGAAGAAATTCGGGCGCTCCTGGCCGAGCGCGCGCCGCTTTATGCCGAGGTTGCCGACCTGGAGATTTACGGGGAAGGAAAATCGGTTCCGGAAATAGTGGAGGCCATTGCCCGCAGCATGGAATAGCCGGGGATGACTCCGGTCCCGCGCCGCTTCGCGGCTTAATTCGGGAGGGTGAGGGAAAGGGCTGTTGCCGAAATCCAAAATCTCGGCCGGGTACCGCAAAATAATAGCCTGGACCGCTCCCTTCCCCTGGTGGGAAGGGCCGGGGAAGGGGGAGTAAGTACCTGAAAATACGACACCCTCCCCTAACCCCTCCCATCGCAGGGAGGGGGATTTTCGTTCGTTCCCCTATTGATGAACCATAATGTTTGATGAACCACGATATCCTTTCGAGCAACAGTCCCGGGGCCTTTCCCCGCTCTTTCAGAAATACCGGCCTGAACACAAATCTCGCATTACTCGTGCGGATTTATCTTTACGTACGGCCCGCCATTTGGACGAAAACCCGGACCCGCAACTTTCGCGCGGGTCCGGGCTCTGCAGAAATAGCGCACTACGGGAACGGACAGGCGTGCAACCGCTCAGTTCAGGTATTCGTTGGGCCCATGCACCGCTTCGGCCGGGACTTCCTCTTTCTCCTCCTTACTTCTGCGGAGTATTCGGACCAGGATTATGGAAAGCAGCACCGTCCCGGCCGCCAGGGGCAAAAAGGTCTTGAGGAAAATGATGGTCATGTTTTCCGGGTCGAGATGGCTGTAGTAGATGCTGAAGGTAAGCTCGCCAAGGAGCAGGAGATCCATGACGACGATCACCAGTTTTTGTCTCAAATCAAGTCCTTTGGCCATTTCCGCATCATCCCTTCCGAGCCGTGCCGGATGGGGAACGCCCGTCCTGGGGGGGACGGGCATTCCCTTAACGACGGTTCTTACTTCTTCCGCAAATCCTGCTTCGAGACGTTCATGACCTTGAGCGCCTCGCGCTTGGTTCCCTTGACGTCGTAAGCAATGCGCAGCACGTCACCGGGTTGGGGGGGGATCCCGATCTGCGCATTGCTGACGTCATAGGCGTTCATCTCACCGGTCGGCTCACCGTAAGGATTCGCCTTCGAAAAATTGAGGTTATATTCCTCGATGGTGATGACCTTCGTTTGTTTGTTATATTCCTTACACTTTCCCTGGCTCACTTCGGCGGCCATCGCCGGAACCACCCAGCACAGAACGGCGGCCATCGCCACGACCCAGACCAATGTTTTCATTTTCGAACGTTTCATAGCGGGCTTCCTCTCCTTGCTATGCCTGTGACGGTTTCAGATGTTCCTTGGCCTTCTTGGCGCGAAGTTCGGCCGCCGCTCCCCGGAACATTACCGACATGATGAAAACACAGATAATGCCGATGGCCCCCAGGATGACCACGGTCGCCGCGTCGTTGAACTTATACTGTTTCAGGACGATGGAAACCATGCATGCAAGCACCGCACAGCCGAAGACCACCCGGATTCCGTAACCCTTGGCGTACTTGGTGGCAACGGTCCCGATCTGGGCACCAATGGCGGCGCCGGCCAGCATGACGAACACGGCGACGAGTTCGATGCGGCCCTTAAGGGTATACGTAAAAGCGCCGTACAGACCGGAGATCATGACCTCGAACAGGTCGGTACCCACCGAAATGTGCGTGGGGCAACCGATGAGATAGATCAGGGCGGGCATGCGGAAAAGACCGCCGCCGATGCCCAGCAAGCCGGCCAGTATACCGGTGATAAAGCTTACCATGATGGGAACCCACGCCGAGCAGGTGAATCCGCCCGTCTTGAAATGCATCATGGGCGGGATGCGAATCTTATGGATCGTTTTGTACCAGGTTACACCTTCGGTCCCCTTCTCGCCATCGACGATGCCCTGTTTTTTCTTGCTGACTGCTTTGTAATAGTCGTAGAAGACCATCCAGGCGATCAGCAACAGGAGGGCGACATATATCCAGCGCACCACCGGGCCGACGATTCCCAGCCGCTCCAGGTGCATGACCACACGGGCGCCGCATTCGATACCGGCCATGGTGCCCACCAGCATGACGATGCCCAGCTTATAATCCACGTTTCCGAACTTGGAATGACGCATGGTCGAAATCATGGACTTGCCCGCGATGTGGGCCATGTCCGTCCCGATGGCAAACGCCATCGGGAAGCCGAGAATATTGAGACCGGGGGTTACCATCCAGGCGCCTGCCATGCCGAAAAAGCCGCCGATAACGCCCACCGCGAACCCCAAGAGAACCAGACCGGGCCAGAAGATGTTCAATCCGGCGATAGGCATGAATATGTAAAGCCACGATGCGTCCATCTTGCCTCTCCTTTATTCAACGAATTAATGTTCGACTATCTTGCGGGACTTGAGATCCAGCCCGGTCTTGGACATGATGATATCCATCAGGACACCGAGGAGGCATCCCCAGGCGGCGGTAAGCACAACGGCCCACACGGCGAAAAGCAAGATGTTCGTGTTATAAAGATTGCTGAAATACTGCTCGATGCCTCCGGCAGCCCTGCGGGTGTCCGCCACTACCACGAGTGAAGTAGCCCCTCCTCCCGCAGCCCACGCAGAACACGGAAATAAGAGAAGGAAAGTCACGATTGAGGTTAAAAAGCCCTTGAGGATCTTCATCGGTGAACTCCTGTCTGCTGAACTTTTGGCCTGGTTGACAAATAAACTCAGCCCCATTCTCGAATACCATTCCAGATTGCCCGTCCACCTCCTAGGTTGCAGTTTTCGACCGCCCGTCCAGTGCCGCGTTCCCGCAACGCACTGCCTTTATCACTAGGCAATATCCATGCCCGGTACCGTTTGCACGATTCGGAGGCCGCTCCGGACCTTCGCAGTAAAGGATCTGATTGTCTTGGCGGCGGGAACGCGAAGGGGAGTTTGCCCGATCAGGGACCGGATAATTGCTCGACCCCAGGATCCGGAAAGCACAATGGGCAGTTTTGAACCACTTGCACATGATCGTGCAATATATTTTGCTCGACTTACGCGCCGGGTGGCGCAATTAGCTTGGAAAAAAATTTCACAGGTGTTAAAGTTTCGAACAATTCGGGTAGATCCATTCTCAGTAGCTGTCGCGCGCATCGTCAAACTGCTCGATCGAATGGGGGAAAGCCATGGCAATGTTCCCTCCCAGGATTTCAGCGAAGTTGAACCGTATCCCGGCCATTCATTCCCTGCGCATTCGTACGAAGCTGCTTCTTACCCTGCTTCCATCGACCATCATCATCCTGGTGGCCACCGGCATCGCCACCAACTGGTTTTCCGGCCAGTTCCTCAACGAAGCCATCCAGAGGAACGTGCGGCTGCGCACGCTTGCCCTGGCGCACGAGGTGGAAATCTTTCTCAACGAGTGCCGGGAAGACATCCTGGAACTGCGGCAGGGCCCGGTCACCCGGCAGGCCCTGAACCAATTCTGGCATGTCCACCACAGCATCCACGGATGGGGCTACGCCTGCGTCGCCTACCTGACGAGCGACGCCGACAAGTGCGTGTACCTGGTCTGGCAGGGCGACAAACTCACGGCGATTCCGCCGGCGGATATCCCGCTGGTGCGCCCCGATCCCAGGAGCAGGTTCGACGTGTCGCAAACCGGGCAGGAAGGCATTGCGATTTCGCCCGTGGTGGAGGCGACCTACCCCATCACCTCCCAGGAGCACCTCAATACGGCGACCGTCAATCGAATCATCCGGTTTACGACCTTCATCCGGGGAAGGAACGGAAATCCCGACGGGTTGCTGGTCCTGGCGGTGAGCGTGTACCAGCTTCGAGACATCCTCACGCAGTTCAATTCTCCCCATTCCCCGGTTTACGCGTTCATCAGGAGCCAGGAACTCAGGTATTCGTTCCTGTTCGGCATGGACGGGTGGATCTGGTTTCAATCGGAGGAAACGACGGGCAGGGCGCAAAAGCTCTCTTCGCAGCTCGCCCGCGCGGGGTTTTCGGGCACGTTCGGAAAACCGGGCCTGCCGTCTGCATTCAGGCCGTTCGAGGAACACTCCGATTACTGGCGCATGGTCAACGATACCCGGCAGGGAACGGCCGGCCTGATCACCATGCCGAACCCGGACCCTTCATCGGATGCGGACAGCTACTACATGGGCTACGCGCCGGTGAAGTTTCGCACAAGCACCGACAAGGACCCGGCCGTTTATGCGGGAGTCGTCTTCGTGGACCGCAGCAGGCTGGGAATGTGGGCCGGCTACCGGCAGGTGGACGTCATATTCGTCATCGCCCTGGTGAGCACCATTTTCCTTTCGCTCCTGGTGTACGTGCTGAGCCGCCTGATCACCCGTCCCATCTTCGACCTGGCGGCCGCGGTGGACCGCGCCCAGAAAACGGGCGATCTCAAAGAGATCGACCTGCCCACCCGGGATTATGAAACCAGCCACCTCATAGGATCGATCAACGGGCTTTTCGCCACCATAAGCCAGCAGGTGGAAGAGCTGAAAATGAAAGACGTGCAGTTGATCGAGGCGGCCCAAAGCGAGAGCGTCCGGCTGGAGGAGGAAATCCGCGCCCTCAAGAAAAACTTCCTGATCCAGGACATCCAGGAAATCCTGGGGGTGTCGCCCATCATCGAGTCCCTCAAAATAGACATCCTGAAAGCGGCCTCCGTGGATGCGGACGTGCTCATCCTGGGCGACACGGGCACCGGAAAGCAACTGGCGGCCGAAGCCATCCACCGGTTGAGCAACCGGTCCACCCGGCCCTTCATATCCATAAACTGCGGGGCGCTGGATGAAAACCTGCTCATGGACGAGCTGTTCGGACACAAGAAGGGGGCCTTCACCGAGGCCCGGACCGAGCGCCGGGGGGCCTTCCTGGCCGCCAACGGCGGGATCCTGTTCCTGGACGAAATAGGCACGGCGTCGCCCAAAGTCCAGCAGAGCCTCCTGCGGGCGCTTTCCATGAGAAAGATCACTCCGCTGGGCAGCGACCGCGAATACGACGTGGATGTCCGCGTGATCGCCGCCACCAACGAGAACTTGCTGGAGCTGGTGGAAGCGGGCCGGTTCCGCGAAGACCTCTATTACCGCCTGAAGGTGATCAACATCACCACGCCCCCGCTCATCGACCATTGCGAAGACATCCCGGTGCTGGCAAACCACTTCCTCAAGGCGGCGGCCAGCCGGATGGGCAAAAAAGACATCAGCATGACCCGCGGGGCGCTCCACAAGCTGAGGACCTACGACTGGCCCGGCAATATCCGGGAACTTCAAAACTGCATCACCGGGGCGGTAGCCATGGCCGAAAGCTCCCTGATACACGCCAGGGACATCAAGCTCGATGCCTGTCCCATCTCGTTCCCCACCCGCTCGGAAAGGCCCACGGCGGCGGTGTGGCTCAACCCGATCGACGAAGAACAACACCGCGCCCCGGACGGGGTGGCCCTCAACGAACGGCAAAAGAAAGCCGTCTCCATCATTTCGAACGGCGAAGAGATCAGCCGGTCGGACTACCAGAAGCTGGTCGACCCCGATCTTCCGAGACGGACCGCTGTTTACGATTTGCAGGATATGGTAAAAAAAGGTGTCCTCGAAATGAGAGGACGCGGCCCCGCCACCCGCTACCGGCTGGTTCGCGACACGGGACCCAACGATTCGGCAAAATGAGTCCAGCGCCGCCACGCTTCATCTGCACTTGAGATCTTCCCGGAACTCGCCCGCCGCGGGTGAATCATCCGGACCCGGCACGTATCGGTTCAACTCGCCCTGGTTTCTCTGTTATTCTGAGACGTTCGCTGCCATTCGAAACGCTAACCGCAACTTCGGAGGACTCGCCATGGAATACAAGGAAATCCTGTTCTCGGTCGACCGCGGCATCGCCACCATGACCCTCAACCGCCCGGACATCCGCAACGCGCTCACCCACCCGGACATGATAGCCGAGATCAAGTCCGTCTGCGCCCTTGTGAGTGCCGACACGGACGTCAAGACNNGGAATGTTCGAAGGCCGCCCCGCCGAACTGATGGAAAAATACCGCCACAATATCCAGGACGTGCTCCTGGCGGTCTATAACGTCGAAATCCCGACCATCGCCGCGGTGAACGGCAGCGCGGTGGGCGCCGGCGCGGACTCGCCCTGATGTGCGACATAAGAGTGGCGTCGCGCCAGGCGTCTTTCGGAGAGACTTTCCTGAACGTGGGCCTCATTCCCGGCGACGGCAGCGCCTTCAGCCTTCCGAGGGCCGTCGGCATGGGCAAAGCGTGCGAGCTGATCTTTGCGGGAGACACCATCGACGCCGACACGGCGCTTTCCATCGGGCTCGTAAACTGCGTCGCCGACCACGACAAGTTCCTGGAAAAAGCCGGTGAAATCGCCAAGAAAATAGCGTCCAAGCCCCCGCAGGCCCTCCGGATGACCAAAAAGCTCATCCGCACCGCACAACACGACACGCTCCCCAATACCATGCAGTTGGCCGCCGCGTGCCAGTCGCTGTGCCACTATACGGAAGACCACATGGAGGCCCTCACGGCCATGTTTGAAAAGCGCAAACCGCAGTTCCGTGGGAAATAAAGGGGCAGGGAGCAAAAGGCCTCGTATCCGGGCCGCCTTTGGGAAGTAGACCGAAGCGTGGGGTGGGCACGGTAAGGCTGTGCCCACCTTACGCCATTGATTTACGGACAAATCCCCGGGCGGGAAAATGAGGCAGCAGGGCAGGAATGAACGCGAAGGAACTGCGCCGGTCTCGGGCCGGCGCGTCAGCTCCTGTAGGAAGCGTTTATTTTAACGTAGTCGAACGAAAAATCGCACGTAAAGGCGGTAAAGGACGCCTCGCCCATCCTCAGGTCCAGGCGGACGCGGATTTCCTTTTGCTTGAAGATTCGGGAAGCACGTTCCTCGATGTCGTTTTCGCGAACGGGCATCCCGCCCCGGAACACGCACAGGTCTTCGAAATAGAGAGCGGCCCTGCCGGGGTCGAGCGCCACGCCCGATCTTCCGGCTGCGGCCACGATCCGGCCCCAGTTGGCGTCCTCTCCGAAAAAGGCGGTCTTTACCAGCGGCGAGTTGGCCACGGTGAAGGCGGCGTTTCGCGCTCCTTCCAGATTTTCGGCCCCCGCCACGGTGATTTCGATCAGCTTCGTCGCCCCCTCGCCGTCCATCACCAACTGCACCGCCAGGTCGCGCAGCACCGCGGCCAGCGCCCGGCCGAACGCAAGGCTCTCGTCGCTTGCGATATCGGTGATCGGCGGATTTCCGGCGGCCCCGCTCGCCAACACGATCAGCGTATCGTTGGTCGAGGTGTCGCCGTCCACGGTGATGCAGTTGAAGGAGCCGTCCGCCCCCGCTTTCGTCCAGTGGTCCAGGACTTCGGGGGCCACGTCGGCGTCCGTGCCGGCGAAGACCAGGAGGGTGGCCATATCGGGCGCGATCATGCCGGAACCCTTGGCGATGCCGCCCACGGTCACCGTCTTTCCGCCCACCTCCACGGCGGCCCAGGCCATCTTCGGAACGGTGTCGGTGGTCATGACGGCGCGGGCGGCGCTTTCCCACCCGTCGGGCCTCAGGGCCTTCACCAGGGCGGGCATGGCTTCGGAAACCGGCTCCAGCAGGAGGTCCATACCGATCACGCCGGTCGATGCGCAAAGGACCGATTCGGCGCGGCAACTCAGGGCTTCGGCGGCGATGCAGGCCGTCTCGCGAGCCCTTCGCAGCCCCTCGGCGCCGGTGCACGCGTTGGCGATGCCCGCGTTGACCAGCACCGCCTTCGCCCTGCGGCCCGCCAGCCTTTCACGGCAAAGCTCCACGGGGGCGGCGCAGAAGACGTTTTTGGTAAACACCCCTGAGGCCGTGCATCCCTCTTCCCCTTCGGCAACAATCAGGGCAAGGTCCGGCCGCCCTCGGTAGCGCATGCCCGATGCCGCGGCCCCCGCCACAAACCCCGGAACCGTGAAGGGGCCTCTATTTACCATGACATTTCTTGTATTTTTTCCCGCTCCCGCAGGGACAGGGGTCATTTCTGCCGACCTTTCCATCTTTTCTTACCGCGGTTTTGGCCTTGGGTGCCGCATCAGCCGGGCCGAAAAACATGGGCTGCTCTTCCTGCTCCTTGCGCATTTCCTGGACCTGGTCCTCGCGCTGGATCTGGATGTGGTAGAGCATGCGCACGCACTCGTCCTTGATGCGGTCGATCATCTCCTGGAACATTTCGTGGCCTTCGCGCTTGTAGGCGACGAGCGGGTCCTGCTGCCCGTAGCCGCGAAGTCCGATGCCCTCCTTGAGGTAGTCCATGTTGAGGAGGTGGTCCTTCCAGAACGTGTCCACGGTCTGGAGGAGGATGTAATTTTCCAGGTCGCGCATGATGGGCTCGCCGAACTCGCGCTCCCTCGCCTCGTAGTGGTCTCGCACCACGGTCGAGAGTTCCTCGCGGAACTGGTCGCGGTCCATGTCCTCGATGGCTTCGACGGTGAACTTGGACTGGAGCCCGAACAGGCGTCCCATCTCGTTGTTGATCTGGTCCAGGTTCCAGTCCTCGGCGTAGGTCTTTTCCGGGGCGTTTTCGGCCATGATGGAATCCAGGATGTCGTCGACCATGTCGAAAATAGCGGGCCGCAGGTCTCCGCCGGCCAGGGCCTCCCGGCGCTGGCGGTAGATGATCTCGCGCTGCTGGTTCATCACGTCGTCGTATTCGATGAGCTGCTTGCGGATGCTGAAGTTGTGGTCTTCCACGCGGCTCTGGGCGTTTTCGATGGCTTTGCTGATCAGCCGGTGCTCGATCGGCTCGTCTTCAGCCATGCCGATTCTCTGCATGAGGCCGGAAAGCCGTTCGGCGGCGAAAATGCGCATCAGGTCGTCTTCGAGCGACAGGTAAAACCGCGACGATCCGGGGTCGCCCTGGCGGCCCGAACGACCGCGCAACTGGTTGTCGATCCGGCGGGCCTCGTGGCGTTCCGTACCGATGATGTGCAGCCCGCCCAGTTCCACGACGCCGGGGCCGAGCACGATGTCCGTACCGCGGCCGGCCATGTTGGTGGAAATGGTGACCGCTCCGGGCTGCCCGGCCATGGACACGATTTCGGCTTCCTTTTCGTGCTGCTTGGCGTTGAGGACCTGGTGGGGAACGCCCGAACGCCGCAGCATGTCGCTCAGCTTTTCCGACTTGGCGATGCTGATGGTGCCTACCAGGACCGGCCGCTTGACGCTGTAGAGGTCCTTTATCTCCCTGGCCACCGCCCTGAACTTTTCCTGCTCCGTCCTGTAGATGCTGTCCGGATGGTCGTTACGGATCATCTTCTTGTGAGTGGGGATGACCACCACTTCCAGCTTGTAGATCTTGGCGAACTCGGGCGCCTCGGTATCCGCCGTACCGGTCATCCCGGCCAGCTTGTTGTACATCCGGAAGTAGTTCTGGAACGTGATGGAAGCCAGGGTCTGGTTTTCGTTTTCCACCTTGACCCCTTCCTTGGCCTCCAGCGCCTGGTGCAGCCCCTCGCTGTACCGCCTGCCGGGCATGAGCCGGCCCGTGAATTCATCGACGATGATCACCTGGCCGTCTTTCACGATGTAGTCCACATCGCGCTTGAACAGCACGTGCGCCTTCAGGGCCTGCTGCACGTGATGGTTGATGGTCATGTTGCGCGGATCGTAGAGGTTGTCGATGCCCAGGAGCCTCTCCACGCGCCCCACGCCGTCTTCGTTGAGGGCGACGGTGCGCGTTTTTTCCTCCTTGGTGAAATGCTTCTCCTCCTGGAGCTGCGGAATGATCCGGTTGACCCGGTAGTAGAGTTCGGTGGACTTTTCAGCGGGGCCCGAAATAATGAGCGGCGTCCGCGCCTCGTCGATCAGGATGCTGTCCACTTCGTCCACGATGGCGAAATTGAGTTCGCGCTGCACCAGTTCCTCGACGCGGAACTTCATGTTGTCGCGCAGGTAGTCGAAACCGAATTCGTTGTTGGTTCCGTAGGTTACGTCCGTGTTATAGGCTTCGAGCCTCTGGCTGTCGTCGAGCCCATGCACGATGCAGCCCACGCTCAGACCCAGGAACCGGTAGATCTTGCCCATCCACTCGCTGTCGCGCCGCGCCAGGTAGTCGTTCACCGTCACCAGGTGCACGCCTTTGCCGGTCAGCGCATTGAGATAGACCGGCAGGGTGGCCACCAGCGTTTTTCCTTCGCCGGTTTTCATTTCGGCGATCTTGCCCTGGTGGAGCACGATTCCGCCGATCATCTGGACGTCGAACGGGCGCATTCCCAGCACGCGCACCGAAGCTTCGCGCGCTACCGCGAAGGCCTCGGGAAGAAGGTCGTCCAGTTCTTCTCCGTTTTCGAGCCGCTGCCGAAACTCCGGGGTCTTGGCCTGCAGCTCCGCGTCGCTCAGTACCCGGATCTGCGGTTCGAACTGGTTGATCTCATCAACCAGGGGCGCAATCCGCTTGAGATTGCGTTCGTTCTGGCTCCCGAATATTTTCTTGAGCACATCGGATATCATCGATCAATACTTTCTTCCGAAACGGAATGGCATTCGCGCTTTCACAATAAGAAAGGCACGCAGGACGTACCTGGATGCCGTAATGATGGCCCTTCCGCGGTTCCTTCTCCCCGGCGGGGGCCGCGAACCCAACGCCTTGCTGCGCCTAAGCTCGCTAAACCTTTATTATATACTTCATGCCCGTTTCTTTTGCAATCCCACCCCTTGGAACGTGACACAACCGCCACACGGGCACGGGCACAAACCGGGCGGGCGGCTCTCTCGCGCACTCCTGCAACGCCCCGCAGGGCGAGGGCAATATCCGCTGTTGACAACGTGCGTCCGATTCTGGGAAAGTATTCAGTGCTGATTGCCAGGCGATCCGAATCCAACCCGGAGGTTCTCAAAATGAGTGAACAACAGGAGCGCAATTCAGCCCAGTGGAAAAGCGAACTGGAAGGCGCCTGGCGCCGCATCCCCAAGCCGTTTCGAAGCGACCGCGCGGTGCACCGCACCCTCCAGTGCCACCTGTACCGGATTTTAGAAAAACAGGGTCTGAAAGTGGTGGCCGATTACATGCCGCCGAGGGTCCTCGACCGCCCCGTGGACATCATCGCCGTTGGCGACGACAATGAAATCCTCCACGCCGTGTGCATCGACACCCTGGTGACCCTGGCCGCCGTCAAGAGCCTGAACAGCTTCGCCGCCCGGCACAAGCTGATCTTCACGACCGGGCCCCTGGAGAAAAAAGTCCAGGAGAGCCGGTTTTTCCTGAACGACGAAATAGAACACATCCACCTCAAACCGTTCGATAAATAGCCGACGGCAAGGCGCGCCGGCACGTCACCCCACGGCTTCCGAGATGCCCCGTGCTCTCGCGGAGCCTGGGGACCGGATAAACGATTTTCCACCACGGGCGACATTTCAGGAAAGACAGATTTGCCCTTATTTTTTCGAGATGCGCCGACACAAAAGGCGTACGCCATCTCGGCTTTACGACCTCAGGCTTCCCCTTCCGCTCACTTTTCACCTGAATCTGTGATATCTTGATGTCCGCTCCACCGAGCGGTTATCTCTGCAATGCCGATCAAGGCTCTTTTCAGAAATCTTCAGGGACGCGATGCGACAGGCTGTAATAGTTTACCCGAGAACACGAAACGACGTTCGGCCCGGAAAAGCGCAAGCCCCCGGTTCTCTTGAGTGTCGTTTCGATATTGGATTTACCGCGTCCCTCGCTCAAAAAGAAAAACAAATCCAGCAGAACTATCGCCCCGTCATCGGCATCCATAAATGGTTTGCCCGCCGCCCCGGCACAGTCTTCCGCAATCTCCTGTTGGCGGAATTCGATGGTGAAAATTCACTGCAGGAAGATTACTGGCGCGCCCACCAGTTCAAAGGGGTTTTGGCAGATCCGTTTATGGGAGGCGGGACTCCGCTCCTTGAAGCCAACCGCCTGGGTTTTAGCGTCATTGGCACGGATATAAATCCAATGGCTTTCTGGATCGTACGGCAATCATTGGCACCTCTTGACCTGGCTGCTTTTGTTCAGCATGCCGGAACAGTGGTCCGGGAGCTGGAACAAGAAATCGGCTCTTTTTATAAGACCAGGTGCAAGTATTGCGGGCAGATCGCCGATGTGAAATATTTTCTTTGGGTTAAAACACAAACCTGTCCTCAATGCGGAACCGAAAATGACCTCTTCCCGGGCTACCTGCTGGCGGAGGCCAAACGCCACCCCAAACACGTCGTGGTTTGCCGTAACTGCGGCGAACTGAACGAATTTGAACGGCAACCGACAAAGGATAACCCGGAACCGTGTTGTGCCTGTGGGCAGGCGGTTTTCATCGACGGACCGGCAAAAAAGAACAAGCTGAGATGCTCGTCGTGCTCCCATGTTTTCAACTATCCCGAAAAGCAACCCGCCGGCCCGCCCAGCCACCGCATGTGGGCGATTGAATACTACTGCCCGGCCTGTAAATCGAATCATCAGGGACGTTTTTTCAAAAAACCCGATGTGGAGGATATTGATAGGTTCTTAGAAGCTAAAAAATCCCTGGCTGGCAGAAATTCGGAACTCCCGATTCCTTCTGAGCCCGTCCCACCGGGGGACGAGACGAAACGCCTGCACCGATGGGGATACCGGTTCTTCCGGGAGATGTTCAGTGAGCGCCAGCTCCTGGGACTGGGATTATTACTCAAGAAAATTTCCGCAATTGAAAATACTCCTGTGAGGCACGCCCTACTCACCGTTTTTTCAGACTTTTTGCGCTACCAGAATATGCTCGCGCGCTACGATACCTACGCGCTGAAATGCCAGGACATTTTCAGTGTCCACGGGTTTCCGGTGGGATTGGTCCAGTGTGAAAACAACCTGCTCGGAATTCCCAAGGTCGGTGCAGGAGCCTTCCGTCACTTTATCGAAAAATACCGCAGGGCAAAAGAATACTGCCAGCAGCCTTTTGAAACAAGGCAGCAAAAGCACCGCAAAGAGATCATTCCCATCGTCGGAGAGAGCATTCAGGCCCAACAGGTTAAAAGGCTTCCCAAGGCTGGTGAACGCGAAGCATGGATCACCGCGCGACCCGCTGCGCAGGTGCCTCTTGGGCCTAATTCACTCGACGGGGTTTTCACCGATCCGCCATATTTTGATAACGTACAGTACGCGGAACTTATGGATTTTTGCTATGTCTGGTTGCGAATGGCATTAAAAAACGAATTCGCGGCTTTCAAAGCAGCATCAACCAAGAGCCCTCAGGAACTTACCGGAAATGAAGCGATGGGACGCGGGCTTGATCATTTCACCGGGGGATTGTCGGAAATTTTCCGCCATTATGCCAAGGCATTGAAACCGGGAGCACCTTTTGTTTTCACCTTCCACCACAATGATCCCAACGCCTATATCCCGATAGTTGTGGCTATTTTGGATGCCGGACTCAACTGCACTGCGACTCTGCCGGTTCCGGCGGAAATGGGAGCGTCGCTCCACATAGCCAGGACCAAATCCTCCGTTCTTGATTCCGTGTTCGTATGCCGGGAAGTGAAAGCAGGCATTGAATCGGCCGGCGTCCAAGACCGATTGAAAAGTGACCTCTCAGCCCTCCAAAAAGCCGGTCTGCGGATTACCGAAGGTGATATCCGCTGCCTCATAGCCGGACACATGGCGAGAATTGCCATAAACGAACTCAGAGACAAATGGGATTTGTCGGCTACACTGCAGGAACGGATGGAAGCCGTGCGATTTGAGCTTGATGGAATGAGAGACAAGCTCAGTCATGAATGCCTCATCAGCACATTCGTGGGCTCTACATTCGGGAAAGGGAGGTACATTGGCAACAAGACGGCCGTTTGAACTTTCTCCAGAAGACCTCCAGCAGCACCTCGAAGAGATGGTGGACGCCGTTTTCTCCGATTTGGTATCCGAATTTCTCCTCATGCCCATGGGAAAGGGATTCCAACAATATGCCGATTTCCGGGATGCCTATGAAATTCTTAAACGAACGAGCAATTCCTTTAATAATTTTTCGGAAGCTGCCGTAAATAGCGCGTTAGAGGAAAACAGCCGGGTTTTAGGCGTCATCAGATCGATTCTCGGCATGACCGCTCCGGAATGGGCTGAATTGGCCCGCTCGGAGTTGAATAGCGACATAACTCAAGGCGCAGCCAGGACCCTGGACCGATTGTGCCGAGAAGATCCGGATTACATCCGTAACGCCCTGTTGCGGTACCAAGATAGAGTCATGAACGCGCAAAAATCAGGCCGACCGCTGCCGACTCGTCCGAAAACACTGGCAAGGCTCGATAGTCTCGTAACGTGTGCCATCAACCATATTGTCAAAGGAGCCCCTGAGGACCAGGAGGGGTTCATTCACCGTCTGGCTAAATTTGATACCCGGCGCGGACTGGAATCCTTGAAATATGCAGCCGCGGAGAACGTGCCTTACGCAGTCCTTCTGTATGAGCGGTACTTGGGGCGCCCTTTCGCCGGGCACCGGGATGCGGTCTCCGAGTTGGTCGGTGAGGTCATGGAAAACGCCGTTGAAGAACGTCTCCGCCAAGCCGGAGTATCTTATCGTAAGACGGGTCGGGCAGAGCGGATTCCGGGCTTCGGACAAGCACCTGATTTTTGTATCCCCGATGAAATCAGCCCGATTGCGGTAATCGAAGCTAAAATCACAAGCGATGACGGCACAGCCAGAGACAAAGTGGCCCGCATCAAGGAACTGGAGACCCAGCGCAACGACTATGTTGCAGCCGGTCGGTCAAGCTACGAGGTTATCGCCTGTATCGACGGCCGTGGCTTTCGCCAAAGGCGCGAAGATATGAGGCAGTTATTGTTGCGCTTGAACGGGAAAGTATTTACCGCGGCTACTCTGGATCGGCTGATTTCGCATACCAGAATCAGCGAACTGGTGACAAGGCACGGTTAAATTTCCGAATAGTTCGCAAGAACGGCACCTTTGATTTCAGAAAATTGAGATACCGGCGGCAATAGAGACGACGGCCCGCTACCTTTCCTCTCCGTTAGCGATTCTTCCCGGAGTGCTTAAGTTTTTTCAAAGGGAACGATCGACAAACGGAGATTCGGGATGGACGCCAGGGATAAATTCAACAAGCTCGTGGGAAAGGGGAGGGGCTTTATCAGCCATGTCATCGAAGAGGCGAGAAAGCCTTATGCCCGTTCCACCCAAACGCGGCACGCGGCCCCCGGGGAAATGGTGCGCGTGACCGATGACACCGGCGATGAATATCTCTGCCCGGCAGGCAAGCTCAAGGATGCGAATTTCGTGAGCGAAGGCGAGAAGAGCGACTGCTTCGACTACTCGGCGGTCGGCACCCACCCGGAATAGGTGCCTACCTACAGGTCCGCCTGCTTTTTCTCGGGGAACCTGCCGGGTGTGAGTGGGCAGAGCTTCGTGCCCACTATTTTTCACCGGGCAAAAGGCCGGAATGGTTGGTGGACAACCAAAAGCCGAGCCCGCCCGACACCGTTTATTTACAATCCGATCTTAAGCGGCTTTCCCGAACCGGCGATCACCGCCGGGGCGCCGTGTCGCCTCGCGGATCGAGCCGGCACACCCGCCTGACCGAATATATCTGCTTGCCCTGGGACTCGAAATATATCCGCATCAGAATTTCGCTGATGAGCCCGATGGCGAGAAACTGCACGGCGGCAAGCATCAGCACCGACGCAAACAGCGCCAGGGGGCCGTGCTCCACGAAAATGTCCACGCCCTCCACGAACTTGCGGTAGAAAAGAAACATCCCGGTGACCGTAGACATGGCGAAAAGAGCAACAAAGAGCTTCCCGAAAAGATGGAGCGGCCGGGTCATGTAGCGGCGCATGAAGCCGACGGTCAGCAGGTCGAAAGCCACCCGGAAAGTCCTGGAAAGCCCGTAGTGCGACTTGCCCTGGCCTCTTCCCATGTCCTTGATGGGGATCTCGGCGATCCTGGCCCCGTTGAGGGCCATGAGGGCCGGAACAAAGCGGTGCAGGTCCCCGTAGAGGTTGAGGTCCGCCAGGATTTCACGCCGGTAGCATTTGAACGTCGTTCCGGAATCGTGCACGTTGACGCCGGAAACCTTGGCGATGAGCCAGTTGGCTATCCGGGACGGAACGGTGCGCGTGAGAAACGCATCCGAGCGGGAGGTCCTCCACCCGGATACCATGTCGTAGCCTTCCTCGATTTTTTGCAGGAAGTTGGGGATTTCCTCCGGAGCGTGCTGTAGGTCTCCGTCCAGCGAGACGATCAGCGCCCCCTCCGCGTGGTGGAACCCGGCCATGAGCGCCGGCGTCTGGCCGTAGTTTTTGCGCAGGTGCACGACGACCACCCGCGGGTCGTTCCGGTAAATCGTATCCAGGATGCGGGGCGTTTCGTCGGTGCTCCCGTCGTTTACCAGCACCAGTTCCCAGGACCGCCCCTCTTTTTCCATCGTGGTCCGGACGCGGCGGTAGAGTTCATCCAGGGTATCCGCTTCGTTGTGGAGCGGAATGACCACGGAAATCTCGGGGGCACCGGGCTCCTGTTCGACCGGCAATTTGATGTATTCGGCTGTCACCTGACCCCTCACAGTTTCACCTCTCCGTAATGTATGAGTTGTATCGCCCTGTTTTCCATGAGCGACTTGGTATCTTCCGAAACCAGGATCTCCCTTTCCCTCTCCCTGGAAAGGGAGAGGCGCGAATTCATGGCCCGCAGTTCGGCATCGAGGTAGCCGGGGTGGACCATGAGTTCGTTGATCCCGGGCTTTACCGATTCCGCCAGCCGCGCCATCACTCTTTCGGATAACACGCCCGTGGACGAAAGCCCATGAAAATAATCGGGGGTGCGCAGTCCGGATTTTGCGATGCGGGACCTGAAAAGACAATGCGCCGGCCGGCTGCACAGGGCGCGCAGGTACTGTTTCAAAAAGCCGCCCCGGCTGCCCTCCTCCACGTCGGCGAAAAACCTGATCGAGCGCGGGTCCTCAAACGGCTTGCGTATCCACTTGACGGAATAACGTTCGGCGATTTCTATCAATACGTCCACCACCACAGGGAGGATATGGACATGCTTATGGGAATCGAAATGGGTGGGAACGATGCCCGAATCGAAAACTTTTTCCGCCTGCGCAAAAAGCTCCCGTCTTATCTCCCCGCGCGCTTCCTTTCGGACCAGCGCGATGTCGATGAGAGCGGACAGGGACGACGGGAGCCGCCCGTTGCCGGCGGCGAGCACCGGCAGCCTGCCCGGTTCGCTCAGGGGCTTGAGCCCTGTCAGGGTGAAATGGATCCCCACGCCGAGCCTGTCGGTATCCTTTGCTTTCCTGACCGCATCGTCGAATGCCGGACCGTTTGCCATGAGGGTCGCGCTGCGCAGCACCCCGTCACGCGCGCACTCCGATATGGCCGAATTGACACCGGGGGTCAACCCGAAATCGTCCCCGTTTACAATGAGCTGTCTATGCATCCGTTACACTCTTATACTCTTTGCTTTATAAATTCCGCGGTCTTTCCGACTTAATTACCATTCGGCCCCGCAAAGGCGGAGACGAAAGCTTGGCTACCAGAGATGCGGGGTGATGTCAACCTCGGTCATCCGCATTTGAAAATTTACAAGTAAATCCATATCGTTTCGCCTGTAAAACGGCGGGAACGGGTATTATTTTAGCGGCAGTGGAGGGGCATTCCCGGGTTTATCGCTTTCAATCAACCGCCGTGTAATGTATAACCTCGGAACCTACCGGCCGATTAACAAAAAAACAAGGAAAGGGTTGCGCGATGGCGAAAAATTATACCTTCGGGAAGTGCCTGGGGATGTCTTTGCTGCTCCTTGTTCTCATTGGCCTCTGCTTTGCCGAGCACTCGGAGGCGCAAGAACGGGTACTCACGCTGGACCAGTTGATCCAGATGGCGCTGGATACCAGTCCCGAACTCAAAATGGCGGACCAGGACATCGTGGCCGCCAGGAGCGACCTGGCCAAGGCCAAGGCCGGCATGCTGCCGCAGCTCGACATGCAGGCCATCATCGGCCCCGTCAACGATGCCAAGGAACCGATCGTGGTTCCCACCACCGTCAAGATCGGGGGCGTTCCGCAGTCCGTCGGGAAGCTGGAGGACAGGGACTCCAGCACCATCGGTTTTTTCGGTCGCCTGGAGTTCACCATCGCCCAGCCTCTTTATACGTTCGGCAAGATATCCAACCGCAGGGACGCCGCCGCCCTGGGAGTCGAAGTCCAGCAAGCGGCCCGTGAGAAAAAGCGAAACGAGGTCATCCTCAACATCAAGGAACTGTATTACGCTTACCTGATCGCCGGCCAGGGCAAGAAGGCGGCGGCCGAAGCCGATGATTTCATCCAGGACGCCGGAAAACGCATTCGCCGGCTGATCGAACTCAAGGCGCAGAACGTGGACGAAAGCGACCTGTACCGCCTGGACGCTTTTTCGGCCGAAGTGAAGGCGTTCGCCATCAAGGCGGAATCGGGGTCGCACCTGGCCTTCGAAGCGCTGAGGACCGCCGCGGGATTGCCTCAGAATGCGAAATTCCGGCTGGACCGCACCGAATTGCCCACCACTCCCAAGCCCCTGGGCCCGGAAGGCGATTACGTAATGGCCGCCCTGGCGAACCGGCCCGAGTTCACTCAGGTTAAAAGGGGCGCCGAAGCACAGAAAAAACTGATAGAAGCGGCAAGGGCCGACTTCTACCCCTCCTTTTTTGCGGCGGCCGTGGGGTCGGTGGCGGTAGCCCCGGGGCGTGAGGAGATGGATATTTCCTATTTTTCCGACAACTTCAACAATGCATCCGCCGGGGTGATCGCCGGGGCGGAATGGCATTTCGATTTCGGTATCACCAAGGGCAAGCTCAACAAAGCACGGGCGGAATACAAGAAAACGACCCACGCCCTCGACTTCGCCGAACGCAATATTCCTCTCGAAGTGATGAAGAACTACCAGGATGCGGCGGAAGCCCTGAACGAGTTCAAGGCTTTCCGGCAGGCGGCGATCGGGTCGCGCCGATGGATCGTCACCGCATTTTCGAATTTCGACGTGGGGGTCGGCACGGCCAGGGACATATTCGACGCCATCGACCGCTACGGGAAGAACCAGGGCGAGTATCTCCACTCCCTTTACAACTACCACGTCGCCCTGGCCAGGCTGGAATATTCCACCGCTCAGAAGCTGGAGTAGGGTTGAAAAAAACTTTATATAATGTTCTGACGGTTGTCGTTAAGGGGAACATAGCTAACTTGGCCACGGTATCTTATGCGCATCATTAACAAGTTCGTGCAAAAATGGATGGCCTGGGTTCTTCCCAGGCCACGTTTCGTTTTGGCTGTAGCGCTGGTGGTCACCGTCCTGTCGGTATGGCTCGCCACGAGGCTCGAAATTCACACCGACCAGCTCGAACTGATTTCCACCCGCCATCCGCTCATTTCGC